>JBFHGF010000086.1:0-10051 GCA_041583335.1 Bacteriovoracaceae bacterium | reverse complement strand
TAGGAGCTTGGTTAGTTTACGTTTGATGCGAAACCTCTCCTCGATGGAGGGAACAATCGTTAGTAGCGTCCCATAGGGAATGGCCATGGATAAGGGAATAAATTTAGCGAGGCCTAAAGTGTAGAGTGTGAAGTACATGGTGTATTCCATCGCCTGTCCGACAAACATCGCCACCACAACACCAACACCTTTGCGTTTAAAGAAGGCGGATAGTCCTACAAAAGATGACTTAATGACAGGAACCAGCTCATTCCACTTTATGCGGCTGAGGTAGTATTTTACTTGGGCCATTTTTCCTGGAGGAATATTCATATTTTCTTCATAGAATTTTGCAAAGTAGGTAACCTTATCTTTGAGGATGCTCTCAACTTTGACGTCCTTGGTATAGAGGAAGTCTTCCACCTTTGCATCCTGAGAGCTTGCACTTATTTCTTTATCAATTTGATTGCCCACTTTGAGAATGAGGGAAGTGAACTCAACACTGAAGTCGATATTGGATTTAATTTTTCTCAGGGATTCATTTTCAAATTGCTCGGCGATCTCATAAACTTGGGCATAGGAGTGCAACGGAAAGAAAAAGACCGCGCTGAAGGTGAGAAATAGAGGGAGAAAATGCTTCTTCATCATTGGACTTTATCGGTCAAAAGTTAGACTTTTTTTAGATGATAATACTTTAGGCAATTGCTTGGTCTCTACAGTTTATTTTTATTCCTCCGATAGGAAAATGATGATGAATCGATACTCTAAACTCTCTATACTTTTTTTGATGGCCACGCTGATGGTCTCTTGTGCTTCGACTCGGAAGGAGCGGCCGCTAGAGTCGGCTCCAGTGGTGAGAGTTCCGGCATCCTCTTCGATAGATGAGGGGAGCTGCTTTTCTCAACTGGTTCCTATTTTAAATGAGGGGAGTACTTTCTCAGATGAGGCCATAAGTATCGAGGGCCTTAGTAAGCAGGAGCTTATCGATCTTGAAACTTTTGATGAATTGAGGTCACTTGAGCTTTGGCAGGGGGTGGTTTCACGTGAGGGCATCTCTGAGCGCGATGAAGAGCTCGGTTTTATGGCCTTGGCGATCATTAAGAAGCGCTACCCACATATCTCAGATGAAGGGCTAAAAGACCGATATGAGGTGCTGAAGGCCTTTTGCGGTCAATAAATCTTAGCGTTAAGTGTTCGAGCTCTTAACGTTTAGTGTCACTTTTTCATAGTTAGATTCAATTCTGTTCATAAGGCCTTAATTTATGGTAAAGATGAGGGTCATGGAAAAAACAGGTTTGGCCATCAATGCAATTTATAGAGCTACAGAAGGCGAAGGGGTTCTCTTGGGATCTCCTCAGATCTTCGTGCGCTTTCAGGGCTGTAATATCGGCTGTGTGAATTGTGACTCCAAGGACACATGGGACTTTCCCCTGCAATCCACTTTGGATCTGGCCCAAGTTCTTGAGCGTGTGCACGAAGTTGGATTTAACGGTAAGCTCAAGCGCGTGAGCATCACAGGTGGAGATCCTCTTCACCCTAAGAATACTCCCGGTGTATTGGCCTTGACCAAAGAACTAAAGTCACGTGGGTATTGGATCAATATTGAGGCCGCGGGAACTCGAATTGTTCCTGAGGTTTTTGACCTCGTAAATTTCATCTCCTTTGATTATAAAACACCTTCGACTCATGTTAGAACCAATCCAAAGCTCATCGCCAAATTAGTCGAGCAGTATCAGGGTAAGTATCAAATCAAGTCAGTGGTTCAAGATGAAGTTGATTTTGCCGATGTCCTTGAAACACGACGTGAGCTCTTTGACCAAGAGCTGGTCACTTGGGTCCTTACTCCTTCTTACGTGCCCGGTGAAGAGATGCCCATGGCCAGATTTCAAAATGTGATTGATTGGAACGAAAGAGAAGGTGGTCCCTTTCGTGTGATCGGTCAACAGCATAAGTGGATTCACGGTCCCGACAAAAAACAAGTTTAATTAATCATTCTTGGGGAGAAAATCCTCTGGATCTTTGAAGTGTTTAGGTTTCTCTGATTTGGGATTTAGCTTCTTTTCTATTCTCTTACTCTTCCATTCTTTTACAAAGCGGACCGAAAAAAAGGCAACCCATCCCAGGGGAGCAAGAGTCATTAAAGTTGCTGCTAGCGAAGAGTCTGGCTCAAAGAGCAGAAAGTAAGACGCACCAAAAATAGTAGTAAAGAGAATGATGATATTTAAATTCTTTTTCACATGCATTTGGACAATAGAGGTTTTAGAAAAGTCGCTCTTTGCTGATAACTTTGTCGATGAAATCATTAGGTGAAGGCACTTCTTTTTCTTTTTCCCTTTTTGCCGAGATATTATCAAGATCCAAATTCTTAATCCCTATCATCTGTTGTCCAAAATCATTGAGATCCCCAAAGGAGATGAGACCATAGTCTTGATCTTCTGCGCTTTTGAGATCTTCTGGAGAAAAATCGGTGGTGATGACAATGAGTCTATGTTCTTGAGGGAGCTTCTTTAGTGCCACTTTGATGAGATTCTTTGCTTTAGAAACACTAGGGGTACAAAAGACAGCATACTTCTTGTGAGATACAGGGCTGGTTGTGATGAAATTCCACAAACTAGCTTTGCTTTCGGTCATCTTCACTTGGTAGTCAAAGACTTTAAAGCACATGGAGCACTTGAGAATAAAGGATCGTGAATTCACAATAGTCTTTCCCGTTTTATGAGTTAAAAAGAAGAAATGCACCTAAGAATGCTATCGGTAATCTCGTCCATATTTTAAAACAAAAACAATTTTTTTTGGAGAACAAAGCTTTTCCCGCAGAAAACTCTTCTCTCAGGTATTAAAGTCATTGAACTCTGAAGTATCAGAGACATAGAGGTTAAAGGTTCCTTGGCCTTTGGCCAGAGTTAAAATTTCTTGACCTTTGTTTTTCTTATGTCCAGATATGACTTGAATTTCAGCGGAGGTTACTAACAGACTCTTTCCCGAGAAATCAATTTGTGCCACACCTCGTAGGCGGTAGCCTTTAAGCGCTGGTCTCAAGAAATTTATTTTAAATTCTACGGTTGAACAGAGCATTCCCCTTGAGGTCGCCTCTTGTAAAGAAGTGATCCCAAGGACAGAGTCCATCATGGCGGCAATCACCCCACCGTGAGAGGTTGTGGGGCGCGAGAGGTGGCGCTCGTCGATGACAAGTTCATAGAAGATATTCTTATCGTCATCGAGACCAATTTCAAGGCCGAGAGTTTTATCCCAGTTACCATATTGTTTAAAGAGCTCTAGAACTTGTTCCGGTGATAGTTTCATGTGGATTCCTTTTTTAACTGAGCAGATGACCTTTATTGCCTTGAGAGACTCCGGGGCGGATGGAAATGCTGCTGCCATCGCGTTGACCCTTGGCCCTGGCGTGGGGGTCGTAAGATCCCGCTGAGCCCGCTTGGCGTGAGAGACGGGGAAAGGCCATGCTGACTTGTTGAGAGAGGTTCTGTTGCATAATGATGAGCTCTCGTGAAGAGCTTATATTTTCTTTAAGAAGGTTGCGCTCGGCCTTGAGCTTTTGGGTAAGGCCATTGGCCACGCCTAGAATATAGTTATTCTTCATTTTAAGTCCCTTCATACGCGGGTCTTCTTTCTTTGCCTTATTCCATAGCAGCTCAAACTCTGTGGCCAGAAATTTAGTGATGTAATCGGCCATCTCAACATTCATGCGGGAACCTACCACATCGAGTCCAACCCCTTCATGGGTACGGTTAAAAACCGGTTGAACATAGAAGTATTGGAGGATGTCGTAGAGGGCATTCATCGTAGAGTTGAGTTTCTTCGTGCGATAGACAAGCTTCACGCAGGTTTCAACTTCGTCGGTGTATTCTAAATTTTGTAGGTTATATTTCAGCAATAAATCATTGGCCTTCAAAGTAGCTGCTTCGGCCTCATGGGGATTATCACTATCGGCCAAGGCCAAGAGCTTTTCGATTTTGGCCTTCACTTTCTCGAAGCTCTTATCTTCACTATAGAGCTGGTTTTCAAACTCAAGATTTCCGTAGGCCTTGGATACTTCCGGGCCCCAGCCAAAGTCAGTGCATACCTTATGAAATTCTTTACCGTGAGAGGCCAGCTCGTGGTAGCGCTTGCCATAGAGGAGTGAGCAGTACATATGGGCCAGTTCGTGGCGAATGATATTGGAAAGCACCTCATTGTGGGCCAAGTACATAAGCTTCTTGTGAAGTCCGAGTTGAAAATTACTCGTGGAGAAATATCCCAATTTATTAGGGTCTTCAAAGAGGACAAAATGAAGGGGGTAGTAATACCCCCGCCATTGAAATCGTGTTTTATTATACTGAATTCCCATCTCTTCAATCATAATTTTACGGGCAAGTTTTTTTACCTTACCCGTGAATGAATTGATGGTTGCAGAGTAGAGGAGCAAAGCGAGATCCTTATTACGTCCTATTTCTTGGAAGTAACGGCCGCCTTCAAGTACTCTCTATTCATGCGAGCGATATTACTGATGTTAATCCCTTTTGGACAAGAGGCTTCACATTCAGCTTCATTGGTACAGTTACCAAATCCAAGCTCATCCATTTTTTCAACCATACTGAGAACACGTGTCTCAGCTTCTGCTTGTCCCTGAGGGAGTAGGGCAAGCTGAGAAACTTTAGCCGATACAAAGAGCATCGCTGAAGCGTTCTTACAACTGGCCACACAAGCAGCGCAACCGATACAAGCAGCGGCGTCCATCGCAAGGTCAGCATTTTCCTTAGGAACAAGGATAGAGTTGGCATCTTGAGCGTTATTGGTGTTAACGCTTACGAAACCACCGGCTTCAATAATTTTATCGAAGGCCGAACGATCAACCATAAGGTCTTTGTGCACAGGGAAGGCACGAGCACGCCATGGCTCGATAACTACCGTGTCACCATCTTTAAAGCTTCTCATGTGAAGCTGACAAGTTGTCGTTTCTTTCTCTGGTCCGTGAGCTTGACCGTTAATCATAAGAGAACACATTCCGCAGATACCTTCACGACAGTCGTGATCAAAGGCTACAGGATCGATCCCTTTTTCAACGAGTTCCTCGTTGAGTTGGTCAAGCATTTCAAGAAAGGATGACTCTGGTGATACATTACTTAGAGTGTAATCAACCATTTCACCTTTTTCATTTGTATTTTTTTGACGCCAAATTTTTAAGTGTAGGGTCATTAAGTCATTATCGTGGCTCATTTTAATTGCTCCTTAAATAAGTAGATTACTTGTAAGATCTCTGAGTGAGTGCAACATACTCAAACTCAAGTTCTTCACGGTGTCTTGTAGGTTCAACTTCATCACCTTGGTATTCCCAAGCGGCAACGTGGCAGTAATCTTCATCATTACGTTTGGCTTCGTTTTCCTCAGTTTGAGACTCTTCACGGAAGTGACCACCACAAGACTCAGGTCTCATAAGAGCATCACGGGCCATAAGTTCTCCAAGCTCTAGGAAGTCGGCAACACGGTTGGCCTTTTCAAGCTCTACGTTGATTCCTTCTGCTGATCCAGTAACTTTAACATCTTTCCAGAATTCTTTTCTTAGTTCTTGGATCTTGGCAATCCCATCTTTAAGTCCAGCTTCTGTTCTTGCCATCCCTACGTGTTCCCACATGATATTACCAAGCTCTTTGTGGAAGCTATCCACAGATCTTGAACCACCAATGGCCATAAGTTTCTCAAATCTTTCTTTTGCTGTTGCGAGGGCCTTGTCAAATTCAGGGTGAGTATCAGGAGTCTTAATCTTCATATCTCCTTCAGTGGCAAGGTAGTTACCAAGCGTATAAGGAATAACAAAGTATCCATCAGAAAGACCTTGCATAAGGGCAGAAGCACCGAGACGGTTAGCACCGTGATCAGAGAAGTTTGCTTCACCTAGAGCAAAACAGCCTGGAATGGTTGTCTGTAGGTTGTAGTCAACCCATAGACCACCCATGGTGTAGTGAACCGCTGGGTAAATTCTCATCGGAACAACGTATGGGTTTTCATCGGTAATACGGTTGTACATATCAAAGAGGTTACCGTAACGCTCGCGAATCGCTTGCTCACCATCACGCTTGATCGCATCAGAGAAATCAAGGTAGACGGCAACACCTGTTTTACCTACACCACGGCCATCATCGATAGCTTCTTTAGCATTTCTTGAGGCAACATCACGCGGAACAAGGTTTCCAAAAGAAGGATATTTTCTTTCGAGGTAGTAATCTCTTTCTTCTTCTGGAATATCATTTGGCTTACGGTTGTCACCCTTGGCCTTAGGAACCCAAACACGTCCATCGTTACGAAGAGACTCAGACATAAGCGTAAGCTTTGACTGAGAATCACCATGAACGGGAATACATGTGGGGTGGATTTGCGTGTAACAAGGGTTGGCGAACATCGCACCTTTCTTATAAGCTTTCCAAGCGGCAGAACCGTTTGAAGTCATAGCATTTGTTGAAAGGAAGTAAGCGTTACCATAACCACCGGTACAAAGAAGAACGGCGTCAGCGGCCCATTTCTCAAATTCACCAGTGATGATATTTCTGGTAATGATCCCTTTAGCGTGACCATCAACTACCACAAGCTCAACCATTTCACGACGAGTGTGGATACTTACTTTTCCTTTAGCACTTTCTTTCATAAGGGCCGAGTAGGCACCGAGAAGAAGCTGTTGACCTGTTTGTCCACGAGCATAGAAAGTACGAGATACTTGAGCACCACCAAATGAACGGTTGGAAAGTGTTCCCCCGTACTCACGAGCAAAAGGAACCCCTTGGGCCGCACACTGATCGATAATATTGTTGGCCACTTGAGCAAGACGATAAACGTTTGCTTCACGTGCTCTATAGTCTCCACCTTTTACGGTATCGTAGAAGAGACGCCAAATAGAGTCTCCATCACCTGGGTAGTTCTTGGCCGCGTTGATTCCCCCTTGGGCCGCAATCGAGTGGGCACGACGAGGTGAATCTTGAATACAGAAAGCGTCTACATTGTAACCAAGTTCTGCAAGAGTAGCTGAAGCAGAAGCACCGGCAAGACCAGTTCCTACAACGATAACTCTAAATTTTCTTTTGTTGGCAGGGTTAACCAATTTCATTTTGAATTTATGGTTATCCCACTTATCTTTAATATGTCCTTCTGGGACTTTTGAATCGAGTCTTGGATCTGTAAATTTAGAACTCATTATTTAGCTCCTTGAAGATAACAGTAAATAGGAAGGGCCGAGAAACCAATAGTGATCACCACAGCGTAAAGTTTCGCTAGAAGTTGAAGCACTGGAGTGTATTTGGGGTGGTTGAATCCAATTGATTGGAAGGCACTCCAAAAACCGTGGCTTACGTGAAGACCAAGGGCCAGCATACAGAAGATATACCATGCAACCGCAAGTGGGCTTGAGAAGTATTCAATAAGAAGACGGTAAAGGTCTCTCATGACGACACCGTCATAAGTCGCTTCGTAGTAGGCTCCAAATTTAAATTGAATAATGTGAAGAACAAGAAAGATAAGGATGATGATACCAGTGATGGGCATTGTAGAAGAAGCAAGGGTTGATCCTCTTCCGGTTGCCTGTCTCATGTAATAGTTTGTAGGTCTGGCCATCTTGTTTTCAATCGTTAATTTGGCCGCAAGACCAATATGCGATAGAAAGATGAGCGCAAGAATCGCTTCAGCAATGTAGATCAAAGGGTTCGTCACCAGCTTGTGAGCGTAGGTGTTGAAGGCCTCTGGACCAACATAGATTAAGCAGTTTCCTGCCAGGTGAGACACAAGAAATCCACAGAGAAGTAACCCTGTAATTCCCATCGCCTGCTTCTTCATCACTGAAGAAGTCATTACTGTTAAGAATCGTTTTAACATGATTGATAAACTCCTTACCTTAGAGATATTAAGAAAATAAGACTTAAATTTTTTTATGATAAATAAAAAACTAGCTCAAAATTTTATGATTTTATTCGGGTATAATAACCCAACGGAATCGGTTAGATAAGTAATTTTCTTAAGAATTCTGGGGAATTTCTTAAACATTTTTACGACTAATATAGGTTAAAAAATGCCTGATTTTTAAACGGGATTTTCTAGATGCTCAATGAGCTTGGCCTCATCGATAATCTCAATGCTGCGGCCTTCGCGAGCGATGAGTCCCTTGTTCTCAAGATCACCAAGGGCCCGGGAAACAGTCTCAGTTTTTACACCACAGAATTCTCCTATTTCTCGACGCGTCCAAGGGAAGTCTGGGGTTTGGTGCTTTAAGTAGATCAATGTTTCAACAACCCTCTGTGAGGCGCGCTTGCCCACCATATCCCTCAAGCGATTCTCTGCATTCTTTAAATCAATGGCCAAGTTCTTGGCCAAGCGAAGGACGAATTCGTGATTCTTTGCAAGAATTTCTTGGGAAAGGGATTCGTCGATAAAGAGAATTTCGGCTTCTTTTAAAACTGTGGCCGACGCATGGTATTCACCATGGGCCAAAAATGAGCGGTGCCCAAAAATACAGCAGTTCGTAAAAATCCTCAATAGACTCTCTGTGCCATTTTCTGAAATATAGGTGAGCGCCAAAATACCACTCTTAAGAAAGTACATACCCCGCGGAAATTCGCCTTCACGGTAAACGGTTTCTCCTACCTTATAGGTCTTGGAGACTAAGCGTTTTCTCTGTTCCTCTGTAAGGAGTTCTTTTAAGTTGAGGCTCGTTTTCAGATCTTGCATGCTTTTGGCCTTTACCTTTGTCAAAATATTGCGATAATAATCAAATTTTATGTATTTGATCTAAATCATAGGCTTAAATCGTCAGATTTACCATAATAAGGTTAAGGGCAAGTCCTTAATATGATACTGAAAGAACCTATTTGAGGAGAACCATATGCAACAGGAACACAAGAACTTTAATATCAAAGTCTTCTTTGATGGGCCGACCTTTACTTTGACTTATGTCGTCTTTGACCCCGAGACAAGGGACGCGGTCTTGATCGATTCTGTATTGGATTACGACCCCAATTCAAGTCAGTACTCCTATGACTCTGCAAAAATGGTTGCGGGCTTTGTTAAAGAAAATGATTTAAACCTCCACTATATTCTAGAAACCCATGCCCACGCGGATCACCTCACGGCATCGGTATTTCTTAAGGAGCAATTTCCCCACGCAAAAATTGGGATTGGAAAAAATATTCAATTAGTGCAGGAAGTTTTCACCGGACTTTTTAATATTGATATTCCCACAGATGGTTCCCAATTTGATCAACTCTTTGCCGACGGGGAAGTGGTACAAGCGGGAAGCCTCTCTTTTAAAGTGATTTATACTCCAGGCCACACTCCGGCCTGTACGAGTATTCTCATGGATGATGCTGTCTTCACAGGAGACGCGCTCTTTATGCCAGACTACGGAACGGGACGCTGTGATTTTCCAAAGGGATGTGCTGAAGACCTTTATAACTCTATTACCAATAAGCTCTATACTCTTCCCGATGACACTAAAGTCTACACTGGGCACGACTATCAACCAGATGGTAGGGAACTTATGTTCTGTTCCACGATTGCTCAGCAAAAAGAAGAAAATATTCGTTTAAAAGGCAGTACAACAAAAGAAGAATTTGTGAAGTTCAGAAGGGAGAGGGATGCAACTTTAAGTGCTCCTCGACTTCTTCTTCCCAGTATTCAGGTGAATATCGATGCTGGTCATCTCCCTAGGGCCGAAGGAAATGGGATGTCTTACCTGAAGTTACCGTTAAGAGAGAAAAAATAGGAGTTCGTTATGAAAAAGGCATTAGCTTTGATTTTGGTTTTAATGACATCTTACTCTTTTGCTTTCTCAGTTGAAGAGGGGAAGAAGACGTTAATGCCTTTTAAAAAGGAACTGATGGGAACCTTAATGTCCCATATGAAAAAGAGCGGTCCTGTGGCCGCACTTGAAGCTTGTCATTTAAAGGCCATGCCTATTACTGAAAAGCACGCTAAAAAAGTGGTGGCGATGGGAAGAACTTCTCACAAAATTCGTAACCCTAAGAATGCCCCTAAAGAATGGGTGAAACCTTATTTGGAAGAGTTTAAAGCGGGCAAAAGAAAAGAGGCCTTAACAGTA
>JBFHGF010000085.1:0-10163 GCA_041583335.1 Bacteriovoracaceae bacterium | reverse complement strand
TTTTCAAGTCCTATTCTAATTGGAAACGGATAAACTTTTCCTTCTCTATCGATCAAGGGTGAATCGTCTGAAAAGAGAGAGTAGCTGCCCTCATTAAGTAAGTAGGTGAGTAACGTCGTCTTACCACCATTCATCGGCATCATTCCCACATAGAGTGTATGTTCCCTAACAACGGCCATCCCATGAAGTCGATGAAGCCCCAAAAGATCTAGCGCCTTGCCCACTCGTGATAAAATGAACAAATAGGTCCTCTCATGAAGTCTATTGATATCTTTAGCGAAAATACTGGTCTCATTCTTTTCAAAGTTAACAGTAGTTATTCCGTCACCACGGTAATCACAGACCCTTATTCCACTTTTCTCATAAACATCGACATTTCGATTTTTAAAACGAGGTATATGCAGGGGAAAAGGCACTACTTGCTCATCCTTCACTAGGGCGATAACTTTTATCACTTCCTTGCAATCGTCAAAAGAATTCGCCTTAAAGTAACTAAAGTCTTTTTGCAAACGGAGACACAACTCTTCCTCAGGGCCGTTTACGACAACCCCTATTCCGTAAAAGTTGAATTTCACTTCGTTTCTTTGTCTGTCCATTAAATCGTTATATACTTTATGAAGTTTATGGATAATTTAAATTTCTTCAGCATCATTATTATAACGTATAATCGAGAAGATCTCGTTGAAAAACTGCTATGCCAAATTGCAAATCAAGCCCCACAAGCAGAAATTATCCTTATCCATAATAGTGATAGACCACTAGAGCGACAATCATTACAAGAGAATGTTTCCTTCTACCTCTGCCAATCATTTTCAACACCTGCTATGGCCAGAAATGAAGCCTTGAAACATGCCACAAAATCTTGGGTGGTCTTCTTTGATGATGATATAGTTCTACCTGATCACTACTTTCTCAACGCTTTCGAACTTCTCAATCAGCATCCAGATACAGATCTATTTGGAGGACCTGATCAAACCCCCAGTGGTTCAAGCTTTTTTGCAACCGCTTTAGGTCTCACTCTCCAGTCCCCCATGGCAACGGCCCATACCAGGCTTCGACATTTACGCTCACACAAAAAAGTGATGGAAGCAACAGAAAGGGATCTTATCCTTTGTCACCTCTGGATAAGAAATGATTTTATTAAAAAGCATGATGTCCGTTTTCCTGATAATTACTTTAGAAATGAGGAGAACCTCCTTATTCACCAGGTAAAGCTTCTAAAGGCCAAAATACTCTACTTCTCTGATCTCTATGTTTATCACTACAGAAAGTCTCAACTCAGGCACCTCTTCTTCGCCGTTTTCCGAAGTGGACTCTATCGGATTAAGAGCTTTAGAGAAATGTTTACCATTTCAGGGCTTCTCTTCTTTATCCCTACCTTATGGTGTCTTTTTCTAGTCTCAAGCCTCTATCAAATAACGACAGTAGGTCACTTGCATATTTATTTTCAATCTTTGTGGGCCATCTATCTCACGGCAAGTGTTGTTGCTACCACATGGGTTACAAAAACAAGGCCACAATATTTCTTTGTGGCCCTTTTCTATCAATTCTTTATTAACCTAATCTATGGAATGGGAACTTTAATTGGTCTCTTGCGCTTGTTCCGTTTCAGCTGATTCAGCTGCAACCTCTTTAACTCTCAAAGGCGTAATCTTCCCTCTTCTGAAATAGAGGCTGGCCATTTTCTTAAGCCATACACCGTCTTCAAGCTTCCAGTTACCAGTTTTACCACTAAACTCTTCTAAACCGCGAATGGACATATCTAACTCATCTCTAGTTTCAAATTCTCCGTTAGAGAGAAGATCAAGTGCAACTTTCATACTGTCAAAAGACATGAGTTCAATGAGTCCTAAATTCTTTTTATAGGCCTTAGAAAATTCTGCACTCAACTCTTCTGATGAGTTGGCCACATCATCTCCTATAAAGTGAATATTGTTAAATTTATAACTTTCATCACTTAGCCGCTTACTTCTCCAGCTCGGCCCACCAATAACAGGGACATTTCTTGCATCATAGTATTTGAAAACAGGAATAATCTGAATGGCCTCAAGAGGATACATAGGAATAAAAACCCAATCAAAATCCATTTGTGGTCCGAGAGTTTGAATTCTACGAATGGTTCTATTATCCTCAAGCTCGTGAATATCTTGCAGAATTTTATACTCTTCCATTCTGGCCCTTGGATACTTTAAACCAAGAAGGTTTTTAATGGGTGCTCTGTAATCTTTATTCTCTTTATCAAAGCTGTAAACGCCAGCTACATTGATATTATTAAGCTTTGCCTTTCTCCAGAATTCATTAGCATAAGAAAAACCTCGCTTTGACTCTGGATAAACAATGGCCGCTCTCCCACCAAAGTTGGTTAAAACTTCCTGAGAAAATAACTCATTCATCTGAGATTCAATGGAACCCGGTACTTCCAAGAGAAGGTGATCTTTATCTTCCTTATCTAAGTAAACCTGAGAGAGGCTGATATAAAAAACACCTCTCTTCTTAGCCGATTCAAATTCCTTTGTTGCCTCTGTAGAATGAAGCCCACCAATAATGACAGATACAAATTCATTTTCAACAAGGTTTCTAACTTCATTAGCACCAACAACTCCACTACCTTTCGAGTCCCTGACAATAACTTTAAACTCTGGAGTATTTGGCTTGCTCTTCTCAAGCTCTCTTAGCGCAGCATCAATTCCCATCAATGCCCTTTGCCCATAACTCTTATTTTTTCCAGAAAGAGGAAGAACAACCCCAATATTAAGTCGATTGAGTTTGGTATAGTTTTCTACACGATAAGTGAAGTTCTCAATTAATTGGGCAATCTCTGGATAGTCTTTAAAGTGCTCCTCAACCCATTCTATTAAATCATTAGCCTCATCCTTACTGCCTGAGTAATAAACTTTCTCTGCTTCTAAGTAGGACAAATAACCAATTACAAATGGTCTAGATTTTTCAAACTCTTCAAAGATTTTATATTTTTCACGCTGATCTAATTTTCTAAACTTACCCACAAGAGTTTCGTAAAGGGGGTCAATTCTAAGTTCGCTTATTTTATTCTTAGGAGCGAGAGTATAGATTAGTGAGATGAGTGCTTCACGATCATGTCCCAGCTCTTGGGCCAAACGATATCTTAATTTATGAAACTTAATCGACTCCTCTTCCCCTAGAGATGTATAGGGAGCATTTTTCAACACCTCAAAGGCCTTCTCATTCATTCCTAGCTTATAATAACTGCTCGATAGATTGAGGTAGATTTGGGCCGTTAAAGATTCATCTAGTCGTGAAGTGGCCAGGGCCTGATCAAAATTAAAAATGGCCTGCTCGTAGTTGGCCTTACCAAAATAGATAACCCCAATTAAGTTTCTTCGCATGGCCTTTTCAGAGGGAAGTAATAATTTTTCCCCTTTCGGTCCTTCACTCATCGCTTTCAACTTCTTCAAAGCAGCATCAGACTGACCTCTTTTGAACATCGTTTTGATAGTCTCAATTTGAGTTAAGAATTCCGATGTATAGAGATCATCTCGTGAGCCACGAGAGATCATTGAGATATCAGAGCATGAGCTCAAAAAAAGAAGTAATGAAAGAGTAATGCAAGAGAGAACAGACTTCATGAAGAACCTTACTTTAATAATATTATAAGCTTAATCATTCTATACCCTTACGGATAAGGAATTCAAGTAGCACGCACAAAGTGCGTGTAACTTGATACGTTATATCCGTGGGCACTTTACCCTTACGGATAAGGAATTCAAGTAGCACGCACAAAGTGCGTGTAACTTGATACATTATATCCGTGGGCACTTTGTAGGGTTCTTCCCAATTTACACCCAAGTATAATGGGAACAATAAGGTCGATTTACTGGAAGAGATCCTTCACTTTGTCGAAGAATCCCCTACTCATCGGGTGTGACTTATGATCGCCACTAATTTCTCCGAGCTTACGAAGCAATTCTTTTTGCTCACCATTGAGTTTAGTTGGAGTTTCGACATGAATCGTCAATATAAGATCTCCATGGCCATAGGCACCAAGTCTTTGAATACCTTTTCCTTTTAGTCTCATTTTCTTACCAGATTGAGTACCTTCGGCAATGGAGACAGAAACTCTACCATCTAAGGTAGGAACCTCTACTTCATCACCAAGAGCGGCTTGGGTAAAACTTATAGGCACTGTACAGTGAAGGTTAAATCCATCTCTTTCAAAGATAGAATGAGGCTGTACATTGATCACCACATAGAGATCACCATCTGGAGCACCCTGTGTCCCAGAATCGCCTTCGCCAGAGAGTTTCAAGCGCTGATTGGTATCAATACCAGCAGGAACTTTAACAGCAAGATCAACTTTCTTGCGCTTTCTTCCTTGCCCTGAACAATCACCACAAGGATCAGTAATCATCTGTCCACTTCCCTGACACTTAGGACAAGTTGTAGCAACAGTGAAGAATCCTTGTTGTCTCCTCACTTCACCCATTCCCTGACACATGTCACAGGTAGAGGCTTCTGTTCCCGCTTTTGCTCCAGAACCATGACAGGTTCCACATTCAACAAAACGAGTTAATGAAATATTTTTTTCAATCCCAAAGGCCGCCTCTTCAAACGTCACATCAAGAGTCATTTGAAGATCATTTCCAGGAGTTCCGCGTTGACGACGTCTTCCGCCTCCACGTCTCCCTCCCCCAAGGATATCTCCAAAGATATCACCGAAAATATCTCCAAGGTCACCAAAGTCTCCACCGGCGCCAAAACCGCCGCCACCGAAACCTCCGGCCTGTCCGTCTACACCAGCATGACCAAATTGATCATAGCGAGACTTCTTATTATCATCGAGCAAAACTTCCGCCGCTTCTGAGGCTTCCTTGAATTTTGCTTCCGCTTCTGCATTATCTGGGTTTCTGTCGGGATGATATTTGAGAGCGAGTTTGCGGTACGCCTTTTTGATCTCATCTTTACTGGCGCCTTTGGCAACTCCTAGAATTTCATAATAATCTCTTTTACTCATCTTAATATCCTATATCCCTATATCTTTTTTCCCTAAATCGAAAGTACTCTATTCTTTTGAAAAGGCCCGGGCATTAGCCCAGGCCCATAATCTATTTAAGATAGATTAGTCTTATACTTCTTTGAAGTCAGCATCGACAACATCATCGTCATCATTTTTCTGCTGACCAGCACCGGCTTCTGCTCCTGCAGTCTCGGCACCAGCACCTTCAGCACCAGGTTGTCCGCCAGCAGCTTGATACATTTGAGTAGCAATCTTATGGCTTACTGTTTGTAGCGCATCCGTTGCAGCTTTAAGCTCATCAAGGCTTTCAGAAGTAAGTTTTGGCTTAGCTTCTTCAATTGCCTTTTCAAGCTCAGCTTTATCAGCGTCGGAGATTTTGCCTTCGCCTTCTTTAATCATTTTTTCAGCTCCAAGAACCATGGCATCTAGATTGTTTCTAGCATCAACCACTTCTCTTCTCTTCGCATCTTCTTCTTTGTGCTCTTCAGCTTCGCGAACCATTCTGTCGATTTCTTCATCAGAAAGACCAGACCCGGCAGTAATCTTAATTTCCTGAGATTTTCCAGTCGCCTTATCAGCAGCAGAGATATTGATGATACCGTTAGCATCGATATCAAAAGTCACTTCAATTTGAGGTACACCACGTGGAGCTGGATTAATTCCAGTTAGGTCAAAACGCCCAAGAGTCTTATTATCTTTAGAGAACTCTCTCTCCCCTTGAAGGACGTGAATACTAACCGCTGGCTGGTTGTCAGCAGCAGTTGAGAATACCTGTGACTTCTTCGTAGGAATCGTCGTGTTTTTCTCGATGATTTTTGTCATCACACCACCAAGAGTTTCGATACCTAGTGAAAGAGGAGTCACATCAAGAAGAAGCACATCTTTTACGTCTCCAGCAAGAACCCCACCTTGGATAGCAGCACCAGCGGCCACTACTTCATCAGGGTTAACCCCTTTAGAAGCTTCTTTACCAAAAATTTCTTTTACTCTTTCTTGAACAGCTGGGATACGTGTCGATCCACCTACAAGAATAACTTCGTCAATTTCAGACTTAGAAAGCCCAGAATCTTTGATACAAGTTTCACAAGGAATCGCAAGATTCTTAATGTGATCAGCAATAAGAGATTCAAACTTCGCACGACTCAAGTTGATGTTAAGGTGTTTAGGACCTGAAGCATCGGCCGTGATAAAAGGAAGGTTGATATCTGTGCTTGTTGTTGTAGAAAGCTCATGTTTTGCTTTCTCAGCAGCTTCCTTAAGTCTTTGAAGCGCCATTTGATCACCTTTAAGATCAATCCCTTCTTGGTTCTTAAACTCTTGAGCAAGAAAGTTTATGATTGATTCATCAAAGTTTTCCCCACCAAGGAATGTATCCCCGTTAGTGGCCTTAACTTCAAATACACCATCACTAGTGATTTCAAGAATAGAGATATCGAAAGTACCACCACCAAGGTCAAATACAGCGATATTCTTATCTGTTTTACTGTCTAGACCATAAGCAAGAGCAGCAGCGGTTGGCTCGTTTACAATACGCTTAACATCAAGCCCAGCAATACGACCAGCATCTTTAGTCGCTTGTCTTTGAGCATCGTTGAAGTAAGCAGGAACTGTAATTACTGCTTCTGTTACAGTTTCACCAAGATAATCTTCAGCCGATTTCTTCATTTTTTGAAGAACCTTAGCTGAAATTTCTTGAGCAGACATTTCTTTCCCGTCTACTTTTACCCATGCATCGCCATTTTTGTTTGCGAAGATTTCGAAAGGAGCTACTTCAGCAAATTTCTTAGCTTCTGGTGAATCAAACTTTCTACCAATGAGACGCTTGATACCATATAGTGTTTTTGTAGGGTTCGTTACGGCCTGTCTTTTTGCAACTTGACCAACGAGAACTTCGTCACCCTTTCCATAACCAATTACTGATGGAGTTGTATTTTGTCCTTCAGCATTTGGAACAATTTTGTATTTTCCGTTTTCAAGAACCGCCACACAAGAGTTGGTCGTTCCTAAATCGATACCAATAATTTTACCCATTTTCTTTCTCCTTAAAAAAAGTATTTAGTCGTTTTTTGCAATTACTACTTTTGCGGCCCTTAAAAGTCTCCCATTGAGGGAGTAACCATGTTGATATACTTGGATTACTTCTTGATCTTGCTTTCCTTCTGCAGGCATCTGCGCCATGGCCTCATGAAAGTTGGGATCAAAGATCTCTCCTAATGCTTCAATTTTTTCTAATCCATTGCTTTTGAGAACATTTAAAAATTGTGTTCTCACCATTTCTACACCTTGATAGATGTTTTTGACTTTTTCGTCTTCATCATTAGCAATGGCATCTACAGTCCTATCGAGATTATCTACGACTTCAAGAAGTCCAGATAACACTTTTTCATTTCCAAACTTAACGAGATTAGACTTTTCACGTTCAAATCTCTTTTTCATATTATCCATCTCAGCAGCGAGGTAGAAGAATTTTGCCTTATAGTCTTCTCCACCTTCATTGGCCTTCTGAGCATCAAGCTCCTCTTTGATTTCGTGAAGCTCTTCTTTTATCTCTTCAGTATCGGCCTTGATCTCATCAGCTTCCGCTTTAATTTCCTCGGCGTCCTTTAAGATTTTATCCTCAGTCGTCTCTGTTTCTTCTGCTGGTCTTTCACTCATTTTTACAACTTCCTTTTTCACATTCACTGTCTTACGATCCACAAGATGGGATGCTCTCGAATAATGTCAATGTTATGACTTAAATTCTCTTACAAAAGGAAGGTAAGTTACCGTATTTATAGTATTAAAAATAGGGAAAAAGTTTACCAAGCAGCGTGTCAAGAATTAAGAATCCCTTTGAATTAAGAGCATAGCGCTCCCAATTTCCCTCACCTAGTCCTTGCTCACTCCATTCATTGAGAAGGCCTGTAACCTGATCCTTATATTTTGAATCGAAAAGAGCATTCGGGGCGATGCCTTCGGATATCCGCAGCCCCATATAGATCTCTTCTAATTTGAATTCGTCTTCGCTCAATTGCTCTTGGGTGTAGCTCTGTCCGTCGACTTTCCACTTGTAGCGCACTTGGCCACCTTTTAAAAAACCAACTGCACTCGCTCCCAAAGCAGCAACACTTTCACAGCGCCAATAGCGTAAATTATGTTGGGAAGCTTTGCCCGGTTTTGCGAAATTTGAAACTTCATAGTGTTCCATACCTTCTGCCCGAAGCCGTTCACTGACTTTAAGGAACTCTTCTTCTAAATAAAGATCGTCTGGAAGTTCTTCTTTAAAAGGATAACCACCTTTGGCCGTTAATATATATAAAGAGAGGTGTTCAGGATCATACTTAAGAATCTCTTCGAGTTCATCAATGACATTCCTCTCTTTGTCTCGAGACCATGGTAGTCCCAACATAAAATCTACTGAGAAATGAAGTTTATTTTTATTAAAGAAAGAAAGAGTTTCATGAACATCTTCCAAAGAGTGAACTCGGTCTAATATTCTCAAGTAATCTGTTCTTAAGGACTGAACCCCAAGGGAGAAGCGATTGATTCCAAAATCCTGCCAGGCCTTTAATCCATCTTCCGTCCAAGTACCAGGATTCACCTCGAGAGTAAACTCTCCCCCTTCTTTCAATGAGATCCCCTTATCCTTAAAAAGCCTTCCCAGATACTCGGCACCCCTTGCCCCCCATAGAGAAGGTGTCCCTCCTCCTATATAAAGAGTTTCAAGAGAAGACCACTCATCTTTTCCCGCAAATATTTCGCCATGCTTTTCAAGTCCAATCTTAAGGGATTCTTCAAAAGGAGAAATATCATCAGGAGATTTTGGGATTTTTTTATAGAAGTCGCAATAATTGCAAAGATGACGACAGAAAGGGAAATGAATGTATAGCGATTCGACTTTATTGGCCATCTATTGTGCTCGCAATGAAGAGGGTACACTGGTAGACTTAACGTAGAATAGAATTATCAATAATCATAGAAAAAGAATAAGGAATTCCATGCAGCACGAACTTATTACTCTCAATAATCGCCTTCAAACCCTCTTTGTCGACGCTCCAGGAAATACCGCTGGCTCGGTTCAAATTTGGTTTAGAGCAGGCTCCGCCCTCGAAAAAAAGAGTAATCAAGGTATTGCTCACTTTCTTGAACATATGTTTTTCAAGGGAACTCCTACCAGACCAGGTTCTGCCATTGCTCACGAGGTAGAAAGTTTTGGTGGAGAACTCAATGCCTTCACAAGTTTCGACTACACTTGCTACTATATTAATACTCCAATCAACCACTTAACCCAAACAGTAGATATTCTTCTTGATATGGTTTCTAACCCAGAGTTTAAAGAAGAAGATATCTTACCAGAGAGAGGCGTGGTCTTTGAAGAATACAGAAGATCAGTCGACAACCCCAATCAATTCGCTTTCCACAATCTTCAAAAGAAGGTTTTTACTGGAGGCTATGCTCACCCCATCTTGGGAACCGAAAAGAATATTCTTTCCTTCAGCAGAGAGCAGCTCACCGAATTTAGAAAGAACTACTACAATCTGAGCAACGCACTCCTCGTTGTTTCAGGAGACCTCAAAGAAAAAGATAAAATCATTAAAAAGATTGAATCCTATCAACTTCCCGATGGAGGAAGATCAAGCTTTCCTGCTTTTAAACTCAAAGAGCAGGCAACATTTGATCTCCATCAAAAAGATAGCCCTATGGTTCAACTTAGCATCACCATGCAAGCCCCCCCTTTCGAAGACAACAAGGCTCCCTGTGAGGACCTTGCTATGAACTGCCTCGGTCATGGAGAATCGTCTCAACTCTACCAAGCCCTTGTACTTGAAGAATCACTTGCTAATACCTGTGGAACTTCAACGATGTTTATGAACAACGGGGGACTTCACTACCTGAAAGTTATTTTCCCCGAAGAAAACTTGAAGAAGGTATTAACTCGTCTAGAGAAAATCCTTTTAAGCACTCTAAAAGAGGGCCTTGCAGATGAAGAAATACAAAAAATAAAGAACCAATATATTGCTTCTAAAATTTATGACATGGAATCACTCGAATCATATGCCTTCTCTCTAGGTCATAGCTATGCTTCCAGTGGAGATATTAACTCCGAAGAGGAGTTCATTAAACGCATTAGAGAAACTAGTGTTTCTCAAGTCAATGATTCTCTACATGAAATTTTTAGAAGATCACTTCA
>JBFHGF010000084.1:0-10194 GCA_041583335.1 Bacteriovoracaceae bacterium | reverse complement strand
GAAACATCAAGTCCCTCAACTTCATTTTCCTCAGTAACCCTCATTGTTGTAAACTTGCTCAATACTTTGAGGATTATCCATGTTGTAATCATTGAATAAACACCAACTGATACAACTCCAACCATATTGGCCTTCACGACCATACTATTTTCTATTAATTTTCCAGCAATCTCTTGCTCCACAAATACCCCTGTAAGTAGGGCACCAAATGCTCCAGCGACTGCATGTGAGATAAATACATCTAATGAGTCATCTATTTTTGTGACACTATGAAAATAGCGCATAAATATATTACAAGATGCGGATATAATGGCCCCAATAATACAAGCACTCCACATGTTTACATAGCCTGCACTCGGTGTTATCGCGACGAGCCCACATATAACTGCAGTCGCCACCCCCTTGGCATATAAGCGATGAGGAGTGAATAAATAATCCATCACCATCCATGAGCATATCGCACCTGATCCGGAGATGAATGTATTAATTAATGCAGTCAACGCGATCTGATTTAAGCCGAAGGCACTTCCTGCATTAAAGCCAAACCAACCAAACCATAGAAACGTTGTGCCTAAAATAACGAGACCCAAATTATAGCTCTTTTTCAATTTAAAAAAATCAATTCTCCTGCCAAGCAACTTTGCAAATATTAAAGCTGATGATCCGGAACTCACATGTACGACAAGGCCGCCTGCAAAATCGAGCCCTCCAAGCTGCGCGATCCATCCCTGCTCATGCCATACCCAATGGGCCACTGGAAAATAAACCGTTAATAGCCATATAGGTGCAAAAATTAGCCAAAATGAAAACTTCACTCTCTCTACAATTGCTCCTGTTATAACGGCAACCGCAACTAGAGAAAACAATAATTGATACAGAGAGAATAAACTTTGCTCAGCTGGGAGTCGCACTAAGTCTTGAAAAAGCCTTTGATTTTCCCATCCAATAAATCCATAAATGTCTCTACCGAAAACAAGTGAATTCCCTATGATCAACCATAAAAGAGCACATGGGCCAAATACAATCAGAGATTTCAATATAGTTGATACACTATTCTGAGAACGTACAAATCCACCATAGAAGAAGGCAAGCCCTGGTATCATGATAAAGACGAGTATTATAGAAATAATCATCCATAAATTATTTATATTCATCTTCTAACCTTCTTAATTAAGATAATCTTCAAGAGTTATTTTATCATTATCTTTCGAAGTATTTCTTCCATCAAGATATTCAATACACCAAACTTCGAGACTCAAAAGTGTAAATATTCTATAACCATGATTTTTCAATTCCAGTAATTCATAGTCTTTTACTTTTTGATTCATAAACTCATTGAATATTTGCTCTACGACTTCTCTTTTAAACCAGCCCCTCTTTATCAATCTCTGCTTAAGCTTCTCAAGCATATTCTTACGTGGCTTAAGTATATTGTACCAAGGGATATCAAAGCTTCTATTATAGATTTCTTCCTTCTTCAGATACTGAGAAAGTACTTTTTTATGAAACCTTCTATTCACACTATGCGCATTAGTAAGTTTATGAAAAGTAGTTCCTCCATTAACCCAATTTGCTGGAAGCTCGGTAATAAATTGCATAAACTCTTTATTAATCGTTGGAAGATACAGATCTAGGCCGTAATAATTCATTGATCTATGGGTATGATATGACTGATAAGTATAGAAGCCATTAAATAGCTTTCCCTCAATCAGCATATTTGAAAAGTTCTCTTTGCTAAATTGGAGCTCAAGCGTAGAGTGCGCAAAGCCTAAGTCATTAAATACTTCCTGCTCTAGTAGATCATTCAAATATTCATCTGAGAAATGCCTATAAGTACATAATCTTCTTAAAAAATCATGGTACATATCTTCATGAGCAAATAATTCGGTAACATGCTCTAATTCCCAAAAGCGCTCCCAATCAAATGTACTCCTTAGCACTTTGCTTAATTTGTGAATTCCTTTTCTCATAGATAGAGGTAGGTTTTTCACATAACGGTGAACCTCGGCCACGGGAAAATACTCACCCCACATTGTGTCGCCACCATCTCCGGCCAACATTGTGTCTACGTGCTTTGATGCTTCGAGAGCGCATAGATGCACGGGCAACGAGGATCCTACTACGGGTTCCTCATTGGCCACAATCAAACTTGGCAAATAATCTAAATCCTGTGGAAGAAAAGGTACTTCATGATGTGTTGCCCCTGTCTTCCTTGTTAGATTCTTCGCATATACTGCTTCATCAAATGCCCAACCAGGAAATGTTGCAGTAAAAGCGTGCATAGGCCTTGTGTGAACTTTACTTCCCATTAAAAGAGCAAAAGATGTATCGTGCCCACCACTTAGCAATGTTCCTAATTCTTGTGTCTTTTGATAGTAGAGATGATTCTCAATTCCCTCTTTATAGATGGACTCATATTCTTCGATTTTTTTATCTAAATTATAAAAAGGCTTGCGATCAAAGGTGAACTCTTTATTCCAATGATTTTTCACTTCCACTTTTTCATCGACAATGATTCTGAAAGTAGGAAGTATTTTATAAACATCTTTAATGAGTGTCTGATCAGTCGAATTCCAACCGTTAGATAGGAATGCTTTCACTGCACTAAAGTTGACTTCTCTTTCTATCGGAAGGTATTCAAGAATCTCTTTAAAAGTAGTTGCATAGAGAAAAATATTTTTATCGTGATAATAATAGAGGTTAGTTGCAAGATACCGGTTATTGAAAATTTTAAGCTTGCCTCCATCTTTAATAAGAATTACAAATTGGCCATTGAGGCCCTCATAAAAATTATTCCCTAATTCTTTATATAATTTTGCAATAAGCCTTTCTTGGTCTCCCTCAAAATCAACTAAGCGCTCATTTCTACCATAAAGTTTTGTGATATATCCTTGAAGCGATATTTCCAGACCTTCTCTTTTTGAAAAAATATAGTTCATTTCCGTGGGAATATTCGGTTTATTCTCAACGGCCCTGTCGAGAAGCTTATAACCAATCATATATCTATCCTGATTTTCTATTAGCTCATAGGATACCCGAAGACCCTCATAAATAAAACCTCTTGTGCTTTTTTAATATGATCACGATCTAGAATAGCTTTGAAATAGTTAAAAATAAGGGACTTAAAAGTGGCGGGTGCACAGGGATTCGAACCCCGAACCTACTGATTTGGAATCAGCCGCTCTACCGTTGGAGCTATACACCCAATTTATTGATTTTTCTTTGACTACTTTGAGAAAAAGAAAAGGAGCCACTTGAAGTGACTCCTTTTTGTATTTGAATTCTAGATTACTCTTGAATTTCAGCAACAGTACCGGCACCGATTGTACGACCACCCTCACGGATAGCGAACTTAAGTCCCTTTTCCATAGCAATTGGAGTGATCAACTCTACCTTGATAGAAGTGTTATCACCTGGCATTACCATCTCTGTTCCTTCTGGAAGCTCAATCGATCCTGTCACGTCTGTTGTTCTAAAATAGAACTGTGGACGGTAACCTTTGAAGATTGGAGTGTGACGTCCACCTTCATCTTTAGAAAGAATATAAACTTCACCTTGAAATTTCTTGTGTGGCTTAACTGAACCTGGCTTACAAAGTACTTGCCCACGCTCTACATCTTCACGCTTCGTCCCACGAAGAAGAAGTCCTACGTTATCACCCGCTTGACCTTGATCAAGAAGCTTACGGAACATCTCTACACCTGTTACTGTTGTCTTAACGGTGTCGCGAATACCCACGATTTCAACTTCTTCGTTAACATTAACGATACCACGCTCAATACGACCAGTTACAACCGTACCACGTCCTGAAATTGAGAATACGTCTTCTACTGGCATCAAGAACTGAAGATCGATATCACGAGCTGGCTCTGGAATGTAAGAATCTACTTGATTCATTAGTTCACGAATCTTGTCGCGTCCAATATTTGCATCTCTATCTTCTACTGCTGCTAGTGCAGATCCAGCTACGATTGGAATATCGTCTCCTGGGAAATCGTAAGAAGAAAGAAGCTCTCTAATTTCCATTTCTACTAGCTCAAGTAGTTCTTCATCATCTACTTGGTCCACTTTGTTCATGAATACTACGATCGCTGGTACACCTACCTGACGAGCAAGAAGGATGTGCTCACGTGTTTGTGGCATTGGTCCATCTGCTGCTGAACATACGAGAATCGCACCGTCCATCTGAGCTGCACCAGTAATCATGTTCTTTACGTAGTCAGCGTGACCTGGACAGTCTACGTGAGCGTAGTGACGTGTTGCTGTTTCATACTCAACGTGTGCTGAGTTAATTGTGATCCCACGTGCTTTCTCTTCTGGAGCCGAGTCAATGTCTGCATAGTCTCTAGCCGCTCCACCATGGTCTGCTGCCATTGTCATAGTAATCGCCGCTGTTAGCGTCGTTTTACCATGGTCAACGTGACCAATCGTACCGATGTTTACGTGAGGTTTACTTCTGTCAAATTTTTCCTTGGCCATTCAAAGTCTCCTTAATAAACCAAATTGTTAAATGTAAATCCCTTTAGATTCCAATATTTTCTTTGCTAAATCTTTCGCGATTATTTCGTATTTTGAAAACTCCATCGAAAAGCTAGCTCGTCCCTGTGACTTAGATCTTAGATCTGTACTATATCCGAACAGCTCTGCCAATGGTACTTCTGCATCAATAAGCTCTTTATTTTGCTTTGAACCCATGCTCTTAATGTGTCCGCGTTTGGCATTAATATCAGAAATTACATCTCCAGTATATTCAGCTGGGGTTACAATTTCTAAATCCATAATGGGCTCTAATAACTCCAACGAGTTTTTACGACATGCATCCATAAATGCTTGAGAAGCTGCAATCACATAAGCAACCTCAGATGCCTCTTCTTCGTTATATTGAGCATCGAGAAGAGTTACCTTAATGTTGATAAATGGATATCCGGCCAGTGCTCCAGCGGGGGCTGAATCCATAACCCCTCTCCTAATAGCTTCAATATAGTCTTCGGGAAGCTGTCTCTTTGTAAGTGCCGTTTCAAACTCAACACCTGTTTGGCAATCAGTGGGTTCAACCTTAAGCTTACAATGCCCAAACTGCATTTTTCCTGCTTGTTCTTTGTGAAAAAGATTTTCTGCCTCTGTCACAAGAGAAACACTCTCTCTATAAGATACCTGAGGCTTACCAACATTTACGCCGACTTTAAATTCTCTCAAGAGTCGATCAGCGATAATTTCAAGGTGGAGTTCACCCATTCCGTAGATAAGCAACTGACCTGTTTCTTTATTATGGTTGTAGCTAAAGCTCGGATCCTCGATTTGAAGTTGATCTAAGGTGGCCAATAGTTTCTTTTCATCAGCAGCCGTTTTAGGTTCAATGGCCACAGAAATAACAGACTCAGGAAAGTCCATCAAATCATAAATAATCGTTTTATTTTCTGCACATAGAGTTTCCCCTGTGGTTGTACTCTTCATACCTGTAAGTGCGATAATATCCCCTGCACCAGCAGAGTCTAGCTCCGTTCTCTTGTTTGAGTGCATTTGAAGAATCTTATTCACTCTCTCTTTTTTCTTTTTTAGTGGGTTATAGACGTTCTGACCGACTTTTATTTCACCACTATAAATACGAACATATGTTAGTAAGCCAACGAATGGGTCAGATGTTATTTTGAAAGCTAATCCTGAAAAATTCTCCTCCAGATCAGGTTTTCTTGCTTCAACTTTTTCATGATCTTTACCAGAAACACCTTTAATTTCTCCTCTATCTATAGGAGAAGGTAAATAATCACAAATAGCATCCAATAGCGGCTGTACGCCTTTATTCTTAAATGCAGATCCACAAAGAACTGGCACAAAGAAGTCTTCAATGGTTGCCTTTCTAATAACTTTTTTTATTTCTTCCACAGAAATTTCATCGCCACCAAGATACTTTTCAGCGAAATCATCGTCAAAATCAGCAAGGGTTTCAATGAGCTCTTCACGCGCCAACTCTGCAGCATCTTGTAACTCAGTAGGAATATCTATTTCAACTACAGAGCTCCCCATATCTTCAGCCTTAAATGTCTTTGCTTTCATTGTTATAAGATCAACAATTCCTTCAAATTCATCTTCTGCACCAATAGGTAGCTGAATCGGCGCAGCAACTTTATTTAGTTTTGTTCTGATTTCTTCAACACAATTGTTAAAGTCTGCCCCAACTCGATCCATTTTATTACAGAAGGCCAATCTCGGAACTTTATAATGATCCGCCTGACCCCAAACTGTTTCCGACTGAGGCTCAACCCCATGAACAGAGTCAAAAACTCCGACAGCGCCATCTAAAACCCTTAAAGCTCTTTCTACTTCAATAGTGAAGTCTACGTGACCGGGAGTGTCAATGATATTAATGATTTTATCTGTCCACTTACATGTAGTAGCAGCCGAGGTGATCGTAATTCCTCTTTCTTGCTCTTGGACCATCCAATCCATTGTTGCAGCACCGTCGTGAACCTCACCAATTTTATAATTAACACCAGTATAATAAAGAATTCGTTCAGTAGTGGTTGTTTTACCCGCATCAATGTGGGCCATAATACCAATATTTCTAATGAGATTAAGATCCTTGGCCATAACTTCCTCAGATAGGTTTTGTGGTTACTTCTATAAAGCAAAAAAAAGGGCTTCTTTAGCTAACATAGTTAAAACCAAAGAAGCCCTTTGAAAAGACTGTATTTAATTAAATTTTAATTACCACTTAAGGTGAGCGAAAGCTTTGTTAGCTTCAGCCATTTTGTACACATCTTCTCTCTTCTTAACAGATCCACCACGACCGTTAGCTGCATCGATGAATTCATCAGCAAGTCTATCAATCATAGTTTTACCGTTACGTGCACGTGCATAGTCACGGAGCCAGCGAATTGCAAGAGACTGACGTCTGTTTGGTCTTACTTCTACTGGAATTTGGTATGTAGCACCACCAATACGGCGAGATTTAACCTCAACCGCTGGCTTAACGTTTGAGAGGGCTTTCTTAAAAAGTTTAAGAGGCTCTTCTCCGGTTTTTTGCTCTGCTAGTTCAAGAGCACCGTAGAAGATCTTCTCAGCTGTAGATCTTTTTCCACCATACATCAAACCGTTAATAAATTTAGCTACTACTACATCTTGGAAACGTGGATCAGGAAGTACCTGTCTCTGTTCTGCTCTATGCTTTCTACTCATAATTTACTCCTTCTTCACCCCTTATATAAAAGCAACATATAAGGAATTACTCTCTGCTGGCCGCGAAACCTTGTTTCAGCCTTTAGAGAATGGATTGTTCTTTAATTTAGTTAAAAATTATTTCTTAGGTTTCTTAGCACCGTACTTAGAACGACGCTGTCCTCTTTTATCAACACCGGTTGCATCAAGTGCACCACGGATAGTGTGATAACGAACACCTGGAAGGTCTTTTACCCTTCCACCACGGATAAGAACAATACTGTGTTCCTGAAGGTTGTGTCCTTCACCACCGATATAAGAGGTTACTTCAAATCCAGAAGTCAAACGTACACGACAAACCTTTCTCATAGCTGAGTTTGGTTTCTTCGGTGTAGTTGTATAAACTCTGGTACAAACACCACGTCTCTGAGGACATGCTTTTAGGGCCGGTGACTTCGTTTTCTCGAACTTGTCTTGACGACCTTTTCTAATCAACTGGTTAATAGTAGGCATTCTACAGCTCCTTACCACTTTTCGCTTCTACGTTAGCATGAAATTTACTAGCTAGTTTGTGTAGCACATCAAACTAGCTAGGACAAGTTTTTTACAATGAAAGTGTAACTGATTCACTCTCAGATGCATCAGATTCTTCAACAACCGCGGCATCGAAGTCGCGATATCTTGATAATCCAGTACCTGCAGGAATCAATCTACCCATAATTACGTTCTCTTTTAGACCTCTCAACATATCTTTTTTACCCTCAAGAGTCGCTTGAGTTAGAACTTTTGTAGTCTCTTGGAATGAAGCCGCAGAGATAAAAGATTCTGTAGTCAAAGACGCCTTGGTGATACCAAGAAGAAGTGGTCTAGCTTTCGCTGGCTCTAGGCCATCTTGAGCAAGAATTTCGTTAGTATCGGCAAGTTCAGTCTTAGTAATTGTATCTCCAGCAACAAAGTTAGAGTCACCTGGGTCAGTAACTTCAACTTTCTTAAGCATTTGAGAAACGATTACCTCGATGTGCTTGTCATCGATCTTAACACCTTGAAGACGGTAAACCTCTTGGATTTCGTCTACAATATATCTTGCTAACTCTTTGATACCTTTAACTCTAAGGATATCGTGAGGGTTAGCAGGTCCATCCATGATAGGCTCCCCAGAACGAACATAGTCACCTTCGTTAACAACTACGTAACGCCCCTTAGGAACACTGTATGTTACAGGATCTGAACCATCATCTGGCTTGATAATGATACGACGACTACCTCTAAGTTCAGCACCAAACTCTACGGTACCTGCAACATCTGAAATTTGGGCGGCATTCGCAGGCTTTCTTGCTTCGAAAAGCTCAGCAACTCGTGGAAGACCCCCAGTAATATCTTTTGTTTTGGTCGTTTCACGGTCAACTTTAGAAAGAGCAGAACCGATATCAACAGTCTCTCCCTCTTGAACCATGATGTTCGCACCCGTTTGAAGACGGTAAGTTGCATGTCTCTTCGTTCCTGGAACGATGATTGGGTTTCCAGCTTCATCAACCACAGAAATTCTTGGCTGTAGAGATGGATCCTTAGATTCAGCAACAACCCTTGTTGTAAGACCTGTAACAGGATCAACAGATTCATTTACAGTCTGACCAACAACGAGGTCTTCAAACTTAATTTTACCAGCTACTTCAGTAAGAATAGGAATTGAGAAGGGGTCCCATTCAATGATTTTATCCCCAACGTTAACCTCATCTCCTTCTTTAAAGAAGATTTTAGCACCGTAAATAGCAGGGTATTTTTCTTTAATTGTACCGGTGTTGTCTTTGATAAGAATTTCACCAACTTTGTTCATGATGATCATCTCACCAGTCTGCATAGTGGCCACTTTAACATTATCAAAGGCGATATTACCGGCCGTTCTAACTTCTGTTTTGTTAACCTGAGCACCTGCTGTTGCCGTCCCCCCAACGTGGAAGGTACGCATGGTAAGCTGTGTACCAGGTTCACCAATCGACTGAGCAGCGATAATACCAACAGTTTCACCGATACTAACAAGTCCACCACGAGCAAGGTCGCGTCCAAAACATTTAGCACAGAAACCATGTTTCTCTCTACACGTAAGAACAGTTCTTACTTTAATCTGGTCAATCTCATTCTTTTTAAGAAGTGGGACATCTGCTTCAGTAAGAAGGTGACTTGAAGGAAGAACTTCTTCACCGTCAGCGTTAAGGATTGGACCACAAGTAGTACGACCCATTACACGTTCAGTTACATCTTCAACAATCTCTCCAGCTTCAATTCTAGAGTTTAGAATAATTCCGTCGTTAGACTCACAGTCATATTCGCGAATGATACCATCTTGGGCAACATCAACAAGACGACGAGTAAGGTAACCTGAGTTAGCTGTCTTAAGCGCCGTATCGGCAAGACCTTTACGGGCACCGTGAGTAGAAGAGAAGTACTGAAGAACCGAAAGACCTTCACGGAAGTTTGAAGTAATCGGAGTTTCAATAATTTCACCAGAAGGCTTGGCCATAAGACCACGCATACCCGCTAGCTGTCTCATCTGAGTTGTAGAACCCCTCGCACCAGAGTTTGCCATCATAAAAATTGCGTTAAATGATGGTGCTTGTTCTGTTTCACCTTTATCGTTGGTGAATGTATCTTGAGAGATTTTTTCAAGCATTACTTTAGTAAGTTTTTCGTTTGTTTGTGACCAAACATCGATAACTTTATTGTAACGCTCACCGTTTGTAATAGAACCTTCGTTATACTCTTCAGTAATTCTATCAACCTCTCCATAAGCGTCAGCAAGAATTCCTTCTTTATCAGCAGGAATAGTCATATCGTTAACGTTAATCGAGATACCGGCTTTAGTTGAGTACTGGTAACCAAGTCTCATAAGTGAGTCTGCTAATAGTACTGTATCTTTCTCAGTTCCAACTTTATAAGCAAGATCGATAAGTTTACCAAGTTCTTTCTTACCAAGTACTTTGTTGATGTCATCATAAGTAAGACAACCAGGGATCACATCATAAATAAATGTTCTACCAACTG
>JBFHGF010000083.1:0-10214 GCA_041583335.1 Bacteriovoracaceae bacterium | reverse complement strand
GGGTTGATATTCGTGGTGAAGTCGATGAGATCGGCTACTTTTATATAACCCTATATTCAAAATCTACTTTCTACGCAGCAACCCCAAGAGAAGATGTGGGAAGCGTAGATAATTCGGGCTTTCATCAAGATGTGCGTTTAACTCTGGGAAATAAACTTAACCTGAGTAGTTCAGAGTCCCTTACCGTCAATGGTTGGATAGAGGCCAGTAATCGTAAAGAGGTTTATAATGAAGTCGGTCGTACCCTCGACTTCCAATCAAGTAAGAGGAACTACCTTAACCTCAACGAACTCTACTATACCCAGTCCACTAAGAATTACGATATTCAATTTGGAAAGAAAGTCGTAAAAGTGGGAAAAGGGATTATTTATAGTCCGACCGATAGTATTTCGGCCACAGATGTTACGGTCCCTACTTCTCCCCTCTTCCTAGGCAATGTTCTTGTCTCCCTCGATTACTATATTAAAAACTGGACCCTCTCCACAATATTCTTTCCCGTTATTGTTCCCAATAAATCCCCGACCCAAAATAGTCGTTGGACCACTCTTTATTCTAATATTGACTACAATCTCGAACAGGAATTTCCTTCAGGATTTAATTTCAAATCGAAACAGCTTTTCATCAAACTCGAAGGAACGGCATGGGGAACAGATTGGATGTTCTCTTTCTTCAATGGACCCAACTCCAACCCCGTTGTTCGCAACGATATCCGAGTCATCAATAATGTTCCAGAATTTACTTTAGTCCAAGAGTATGTGCCCATTACATTCTTTAGCATGGGATTTTCCACTACCATCAAGGGGCTAGAGCTGCACGGTGAAGTCCTCAATCAAAATGCTGAAAATGGTAAGGATGACTCATTCACGGCCTTCATGATTGGAGGACGCTACACCCTTGATCGCGTTCCTAAGCTCTTTGGGCTTAACACCATTGACCTCATTGTTGAACATGGACGTGAAAGTCTAAGAAGTGCCCAAACAAGGCCTTTCTATGCCCTTAGCTCCATCGGTTCACGCCTTTACCAAAACAGTTATCTAGGTACCGTCATCTTCAATATCAACGACGAGTTCTCCTTCAACTACGACTTCCACTTTGATCAAAAAAATGATGGTCAGGCACTTATTTACGGACTCAACTACAGTGCCGGCTCTTCCCAGTGGCGAGTGCGTATGGAAACTTTCGATGGCAGTGAGGAATCAAACTTTGGGATGTGGAAGGATAATGACAACTATTCTCTTGAGTATAATTATTCTTTTTAAATGAGTTCAATTTTATGGATCTGAGTAAAACTCGTGATTTCTTCAAGCTCGCGACTTTCCTCCCTTTTTTCTCTTCTTAAAATGCCGCTATATTTGGCCACCACTAAACGCCCTAGAGCATTACGAGGGTAGTAGGCTTCGCCCCCCATCGATTTAATATAGGCTTCAAGCTCAGTTTGCAGTCGCCCCGTATCCGCTCTCTTTTGCCCTCTAAAGCAGACATCAAAAGAACCATCGTAAAATTCGTGGGGACGAATATTATCCCTTTCCATAATATCGTCTTCGTCTTCATAGGCCTCAAGCCAGCTCTTTCCCACTTGAGAATAATGAATGAAGAGGTCACCAAAGTCGCGATGAAGAGTAAAATGAGCATAGGCGCTATCGGGTAGCTTCGATTTTTCGGTCTTAAAGAACTCCACATAGACATAGGGAATAGGTGCTCTTCCAATGGCCTGATGAACAAGGATATTCTCAAGTGCATGGATTGATTCATTGTAAATATCCATCTGTTCTCGAGTATCCTCATCACTCTTGAGATAGATATCAGAGGGATGATCAAGAGGACCGCGCAATTGATCAAAGTAGTGGTGCAAGATATTGAGCTTATCTTGATCCATATCCGTAAGAAGATCCGCTTCGTTTTCAAGAGTAAGAATTCCACTCTTTCTAAAATGATTTAAGGCCCGCCCAATACGTTGCACGTAATGGAACTGCGAGCTCGAATTTCCTTGAAAGCCAACCGTGTGGCGATGGGGATTAAGGGGTTGTCCCTCTTTAAGCCTTTGCTGCAGTAGCGCCGCCCATTGCTGAACAAAGGGAAAATCTAAGAGGTTAAATTCGAGGGTGAGAGTTTCACAAGGTTGCGTATCTTTACTGAGAGTCAGATGAAGTTTTTGAAATGACTTTTGTCCTCGACGTGACCACCATTTGAAAAACACCGCTATTCCTTATCTAAGTCCATAAAGTAGACGCATAGAGGAATCTCTTCTCCATCAGTACAGCGTACGCCATAGATGAGAGAACCTCTGGCAATCCCGGCCCCATACTCCCCAACAAAGTAGTCATCATCAACGGAGAGATAGAAATCTCGCAGCAAACCTCGATCCCCTGTTGATGTATCTCCCGGTAGACTAGGAGGACTTGAATCGCAAATCTCTAAAGTCATCAAATCTTCCAACTGAGTATCTGTCTCTTCAATGGCCCACCCTGTCTTCATTTGAAATTTATTATTTTCATAAACTTCACCACGAGCGGTATGATTAACCACCACATCGGAGTGGTGAATATAGTTGGGATACGTATCCACGGTATTAAGGGTGGCAACTCCACCCACCACACTCAAAGTGGCCGTGATTTCAGGACAAGTGCGATCAATAAAATCGACATCTGTCCCAGGACCGTCATAGACGCTCAATATTCCCCTGTAAGTCCCATCATCTTGGGTGCTATCGTACTCATCCGTGCTTAAAATACAGGAATTCATAAGGCCCAAAGAAAGTATCAAGCTTCCCACTTGAACTATATATTTGAAATTACAACGTTTCATATCCATATGGCTAAACATCCTGTCCGTACCTCTCAATTATAACCTAAGTCCCTAATTTTTGTATTGTCACAAAATAAAGGCACCCCTTTTCCCTGTTTAATACTCAATTATTTTCGTCAACTAGCCGAAATGAGTTGTATTAGACCAAGTTCTAACGATTAACGAAAGCAACTAACGATAAAATAAATTATAGCGAATCATTCGCTTTCAAAACTAATTTGAATGAAAGAGGGAATTTCACGTATGCAGCAAGCACCTCAAAGAAGAAATTCATTTGCCTTTCCCATACTCTTTGTATGGGCGCTATGGGCTACGCTATTTTCATCGCCAAGTTTTGCTGCTCTTTGTGGTTACTCTTCAAGCAACCCCCATTATTCAAGTTCTCAAAGTTGTCAAAATGCAGGCAATACCTGGAACTGTAGTTATGAATACTGTTTTGATGAAACGAGACAATCTTGGTTAACGGGAGGAACTCTTGCCTGTAACCAAAAGACGACTCCTGAACAAAGGGCCCAATGTAAGAGCGACCTTAACTCTTCCCTATCTTCCTATGTAACAGAGGCCAAGGCCTGTAATGGTGAAGCCCTCTGTATGGAAAGGCTTGATAGCTATTCGTCTAAGTATCTTGCTTGTACCACAGATGCTTGCCGTACTTCTTTAGATGAACAAAGAAATCTCTACAAAGACGAAAAGACAAATTGTGAGGCCAAGAGCGAACCCTATAAGTCTGATTGTTTAAATGCTCTAAACCAGTATGTCTCTCAATATGAAGCTTGTAATGGCAATAATATTTGCGAAGAAAAGCTTGATGCCAACCGTATTGAATACAAGAATGAATTACAACGCTGTGAAGGTTTAAGTGGAACCAGCAGTGAACAATGCTATAGCAACCTTCAAAATTATGTGGCCCTCTATAATGCATGTAATGGAGATAGCGCGTGCGAAAAGAAACTTGATGAACAAAGAACTAGTTATATCAATGAAGAAGCAAGCTGTAACGCTAAGGCCGAGCCCTATAAGAGCAATTGCCTAAACAACCTCTCCACATTTTCCGCCGCCTACAACGCTTGTAGCACTCAGGCCTGTCGTGATGGCCTTATGGAAGATCAGCAATTATATCAGGCCCAGGCCACACGCTGTGATGCTAAGTCAGCAACGGAGAAGAAGTCTTGTTACGATCAACTCGATAACTATGTCGATGCCTACTTGGCCTGTGGTAACGATCAAAATTGTAAAGATGAGAAAACCGCAAAGCTGACCGAGTATAATAATGAAATGGCCAAGTGTGAGGCCATGACAGATGCCACTCGCAAGTCTACTTGTATTTCTCAACTCGATCAATACGTAACGGCCTATCAAGCTTGCGGTACAGATAAGGCCTGTATTGATAAACTCGACTCAGATAGAGATGCCTATACGGCCGAATACAATAGCTGTTTGGCCCATGGAACTTCGGCTCAACAGAACACCTGTATTGATAACCTTAATAGGTTCACCACTCAATATAAGGCCTGTAATGGAAATAAGAGTTGTGAAGATAAGCTAATGGCCCAAAAAACTGAATATAATGTAGAAAAGGCCAGATGTAATGCTTTTAGCGATACCACCGAGAAAGCGTCTTGCCTTGATCGACTCAACACTTATGTATCCAGTATTGCCGCCTGTAACGGCAACCAGGCCTGTGAAGACCGAGTGGCTTCAGATAGAGTGGCCTATGAAAATGAATACAATAGCTGCCTAGCAAAATCAGGGGATGAAAAGACAAGTTGTCTTTCCAATCTCGAGTACTTTACAAGTGCTTACAGTGCTTGTGGAAGTGATCAAAGCTGTAAAGACCAACTCAATGCGGATCGTGAACTCATCCAAGATGAGCAAGCACGCTGTGATGCTTTAAATGGCAGCAAGAAAACGCAATGTCTTGAAACTTTAAATTCATTCATTTCTTCTTATAAGTCTTGTAATGGAGATAAAACCTGTGAGTCTGACCTCAAGGCCCAGCAAGAGGCCTATACTTCAGAGCGCGCCTACTGTGAGAGTTTATCCGGTAATGCTAAGAACCAATGCCTGGCCCAACTCGACTCCTTTGTGGATAGCTACTATGCTTGTGGTAATGACAAGGCCTGTAAAGACCAACTCATGGCCAACCAAAGTGATTACTCTACAGAGAGATCTCGCTGTGAGGCCATGACTGATGCCACAGAAAAATCAACCTGTCTTTCCAACCTTGAGACTTATGTAGATGCCTACTTGGCCTGTGGTAGTGATCAAGCTTGTAGAGACAAACTGGCCGCTCAGAGAACCGAATACAAAACCCAATATGCTCAGTGTGAACAGAAAACTCAAGCACAAGAAAAGAGCGCCTGTATTGAAAACCTGAATAATTATGTGGCCCAGTATCAGGCATGTGGAAACAACCAAAGTTGTATTGATGAGCTTGAGTCCAACCGCGCGGCCTACACAGCAGAGCTTGCCAGTTGTGAAAAAAAATCGGGAGATGAACGAGACTCATGTTTAAATAACCTACAGACCTTTATGGATGCCTATAGTGCCTGTGGATCAGATCAAAGTTGTAAGGCCCAACTGATGGCCGACAAAGAAGACTTCCAAGAGCAACAGGATACTTGTAATGCTCTCACTAATCCTCAAGAGAGAGGAACTTGCCTAAGTAACCTCAATCAATTCATGAATGCCTACCAAGGTTGTGGCAATAACCTCACTTGTAAAAACCAATTGAAGACAGATCGCGACCTCTACCTCGCAGAAAAGAATAAATGTGACGGACTTAGCGACTCTGCCAAAAAGGCATCCTGTAATGATAACCTTCAGGCATTTCTCAATGCCTACAATGCCTGTGGATCAGATCAAAGCTGTAGGGCAGCTCTAAAAGAAGATCAAGAAACCTATCAAGCCGAATACAATAAATGTGAAAATAAAACCAATGGCGCAGAAAAGAGTGAATGCCACGCAAACCTCCAGGCCTATCTCGACTCCTACTATGGTTGCGAAGGCGACAAAGCTTGTATCAGTGAACTCGAAAATTCTAGGGCGCAATACCAAGAGCAATTGGCGATGTGTGAGGCCAAGGCCGAACCAGAGCGCGCCAAATGTCTAACAGCTCTTGATACTTATATGACTAAATATCAAGCCTGTAATGGCAATAGCGCCTGTATTGCAAGCCTCAATGAACAAAAGGATATGTACCTCAGCGAACTTAACAAATGTGAGGCCATGAGTGGTAACGAAAAGAAAACCTGCCTCGCCAATATAGATAGCTATGTAGCGAAGCTTGATGCCTGTAACGGCGATCAGGCCTGCATCGATCAATTGGTTGGACAGTTAGAAGAATACAACCAACAAAAGGCCATTTGTGAGGCCAAAGCTGACCCTGAAAAATCCACTTGTCTGGCCCAACTCGAAAGTTATGTGGATAAAGTTGAGGCCTGTAAGGGAGATCAAACTTGTCTGACCACTTTGGAAGCAGATCGCAAGGCCTACCAAGATGAAGTCAAACGTTGTGAGTCCATGGCCAATGCCGATCAGAAGAAGACTTGTCTATCTAACTTAGAAACCTACATGGCCAATTATGAGGCCTGTGGAAATAATCAATCATGTAAAGATAAACTTGCTAACGAAAAAGATCAGTACCTCACCGAGTATAACCGCTGTGAGTCCATGTCCAGTGCGACAGAAAAGAGTGCGTGCCATGAGCGCCTCTCTTCTTATCTTTCACAATACGAAGCATGTGGCAGCAGCCAATCTTGTAAAGACGAACTTAATAATCAAAGAGATGAGTACCTGGCCGCCTATAATCAATGTGATGGGATGTCAGGATCAGAACGAACTCAGTGCTTTGATACCCTTGCGGCCTATATGGACTCTTATGAAGCTTGTGGCGAAGATAAGAGCTGTGTGGATAAGCTTGAAGCAGATCGTGCAGCCTATGAAGCAGAAAAGAATCGTTGTAATGCCTTAGAGAGCGCTAGTGATAAACAGAGTTGCTTAAATAACCTCAATCAGTATATGAGTTCTTACAATGAGTGTGGAGCAGATCAGGCCTGTAAAGATCGCCTCGAATCTGATCGCCTCGCCTATCAGGCCGAAGTCAATAAGTGTGAAGCCGAAACCGATAGCACCATGAAAGAGCAGTGTCTGAGCAACCTGAATTCCTTTACCGATATGTACGCCGCCTGTAGCGATGACAATTGTCGTGATCAACTGATGGCCGATAAAGAATCTTTTCAAGCGGCCCTCAACAATTGTGAGTCAGAAGGTTCGCCAGAAGCGATTTCCAGTTGTAAGCAAAGGGCCTATGCCTTCTTAGATGAATACACTTCATGCACCACTAATGCTTGTCGCGATGAAATGCGAATGGATTATGAGCGCTACAATGTGGCCATGCAGGAGTGTCAGGCCAAGAATAGCGCATCAGAACAGCAAGTCTGTAAAGAACAAGTCAATGCCTATGTTGAGGCCATAGCGGCCTGTGACGGTAAGACCGGTGATGAGAAACAGCGCTGTGAGGGTGAAGCCGAATATAAAGTGGGAACAACGGTTTGTTCTGATAAATCAGAATGCCCTACCGGAGAGAGCTACAACTGCCAGACCAAATCATGCATGAGTGCCGAGGCCAATGCCGACCTACTGGGTCTGTATATGGATTGTTACATGATTGATAACTCCACCGAAAAGGCGGCCTGCCAAGAAAACCTAGAGACCGTGGCCTCCACGGGCAGCACCCTTGAAGGTGACTTGAATAGCGATGGTAGAAAACTCGCCTCCAATGCTAAGAAGGGAGCGATGATCGCCGGTGCAGGTGCAGCGGCCGGGCTAATCAGTACCATCCTCTCCATCAATGGAAAACAAATTTGTGCCTCAGGGGGAATCCTCGCCCTAGGTAGTGTCTATGCCCTTTATAATGAAGTGACCCACTCCAAAGAAATCAAAGGAAGAGTGGAGGCCTTGCAAAGAGAATACGATGCAAAGGTTGCCCAAATGGATCGCAACTCTTATGAGTACCAAAGAGTTTCTTTTGAATACGCCATCAAAGGTTATGAGCTTATGGCCCAGGCCTACGATGAAAAGGCCAGAAACTATAAAATCATTATGGGTGTTGGTGGAGTCGCCGCCGGAGTTGCCGGTGTGGAGTTGGCCATTGCCTCTTCTTCTCCAGTCCCCCCTCCTTGTAATGCTGGCTATGCCGGGGCGAACCTCGCCGCAGGAGCGCTCATGCTGGCCACCGCCTCTTCTCTTAATGGACAGGCCAAGAGCGCAGCGGCCGACCATAGAGATAAGGCCAATGAATTAAGAAACCTACTGGCCGAATTTGATAAGTACCATACCAATAGCGGAATCATTGATGACGCTGATACCGCTTCTGGTGCACTGGCCGATGTGGTCAGCTATATCGATACCGCTTCCCAAACGAGCAGCACTTTAGTGGAAGAGGCCACCGGAGTAAGTGCAGACGAAATTGCTGACTCTGCCAGTACTGGAAAGAACTGTATTTCTTCCGCAGGAAAGGTTGATTCAGGCTGTGGTTGTAAATCGGACAACTCCTGTATGTCCGTAGGACTCAACTTCGAATTAACGGGAACCAGCGCTCAGTTGGCCAAGCAAAAGGGAATGATCACAGATTTAGATTCCAAAGGTGCTGCCGGAAACCTCGCCTCTTCTTTTAACTCACTGGCAGCTGGTAAGAAGTCATTAAAAGACTTTAAAGCAGAGAACTTCGCCCTCAGTGATTCAAGGGTTAAGACAGGACTCAATGCCATAGAAGAATTCAATAAAACAGCAGAAGATCAAGGCCTCAAGAAGATATCTACTTCCACCAAAGGAAATGGCGCTGCAAAAATTACCGAGCTCGCTCCACTAAGTGCCGATTCAAACTCAAAAGGGGGAACTCTTCCTGAAGAAGAGAAAAACTCAGCTAAAGAAGCTGCGGTCGGTGGCACTGCAAATAAAGGCAACTGGGCCAAACCTCTGGCCTTCAAAAAAGGTAAAATCCTAGGAGATCTCGATTTCCTTCTTGATGATGAAGAAAATGCCGAAGCGGCCCGTGCGCTAGCGGCCATTGATAAAGATGAGTCTGAAGATAATGGACTTGATGACGGCCTCTATGCCCAAAACCGTGACAATGCTCTCAATGGCGATTTCGAAGACTCTGATCAGGTGATCCAAAATCGTGAGTTTGATATTTTCACTGCCATCAGTATCCGCTATCGTAAGAAATTCTTTCGCAAGGAAAAATAAACGCCCCCTACAACCACCTCTTTCTCTTAAACACAACATACAACATAACGGCCATCGCCCCCAAGAGCCCCAAGATAAGGAAGTAGCCATACTCCCACTTCAGCTCGGGCATATTCTCAAAATTCATCCCATAGATGCCCGTAATAAACGTTAAAGGTATAAAAATAGATGTGATCACCGTCAAGTACTTCATAATCTCATTCATACGATTACTGACCAGAGAAAGATGGACTTCAACCATTCCCGCCACCATATCCCTCATCATCTCTAAGGAGTCGTGGACCTGAATATAGTGGTCATAGACATCCCTTAAGTAGACTTGAGTTTTCTCACTAATGAGAGTGCCATTATCTTTCATCAGAAATAAGAGGATATCTCGCACCGGAGAAATCGAGCGGCGCACCTGAAGCATCTCTTTTTTCAAACGATGAATATCCTGAAGGGAGGTCAGATTCTTTTCCATCTGGCCTTCGAGGTATTCCATATTATTTTCCAAGTGCTCTACGATGACGAAGTAGTGGTCGATAAGGGAATCAATGATGGCATAGAGGAGGTAGTCATCTTCTGACTTTCGCAGCATTGAACTCTCGTTCTGAAGCCTAAGTTCCAGGTTTGAGAAATACTCTCCAGGATATTCCTGAATGGTTATGATGGTATCATTTAAAAAGAGGACGCTAAACTGCTCCCTTAGAAACTTGTGCTGACTCTTATCGTAGTTAATCTTCTTTAGAACCAAGTAAATATAGTCATCGTGAATATCAACTTTTGGCCTTTGAGTGGTATTGAGAATATCCTCAATCGTTAGCGGGTGGATGCCATACATCTCCCCTAACTCCTTGATCAGTTCAACATTGTGGACGCCATCGATGCGCAACCAATTGATGAGTCCCCTGCCTTTGGAAGCTTCGCCAGTTTCGGCCAATTCGGCCAAGGAAGTAAGCTCTCTTTTTTCGAAGTGCTTCGGCCCATACTGAATAAGATTGAGTTTGATTTGATGCTCCGGTCTTTCACGCCCCACATAAATCGCGCTACCAGGAATCATTCCTAATTTTTCTGAATTATGGGATACCATCATGACTTTCTTCCTTGAATATAATGACCAAAAAAATGGCCTCCCTTAATCATAAGGGAGGCCTCTATCATATCTCAAATTTTTTTAT
>JBFHGF010000082.1:0-10217 GCA_041583335.1 Bacteriovoracaceae bacterium | reverse complement strand
GTGGGCATTGATTCCCATGCGCGAGACATTACCGGAACTCTCCCCTAGTTTGACATCATCATTTTGATAATAAATCCCCGTGCTAAACATGCCCGTTCGTGAAGTTCCCGAAGATGTTCGCTGGGCCGGTCTTGAAACGCTGGTGGTAGAGGTGCTTGTTGGTTCCTTCTTCTCTACTCTTTGGGCGCCACTAGTGCGGGGCTTGAAAGAAGTTCTCTCTGTATAGTCGACAAGGGACCATGCCTGTGTCGTGAAGAGGGCAAAAGAGGTGATAATCAATTTTTTGAAGGTGGGGTTGCAGGTTTTGTTCATGATCTTCCTGATCTGTTTAAATTTAATGTTAATATTTCTCATAACTCATATTCTTAGGTCATCCGAGACCTAGGAATATTGTACCAATCGACGGCGGTTTTTTCTAGTCATAGGATAAATCCAACTATTTTGCTCTAATAACTTTCTTAACTACCTAATAATACTTGATATTAAAAAACGGAAAAAGCTACCCCGTACCCAGGAGAGCGTCAGTCGTTTTAAGATTTTACTTAGGTAAACAAAGGCCATCAATCAGGAGGATCAGTTGGAATTTTACCACCGCAATGACCGCTCAATTAAGTCCCTCGTTCAATTAGCTAAGCACGGATACTATCCCTTATTTGATGATCTCATCAGCGATTTAAGCGGAGTTCCCAATCAAAAGAAGCTCACGGGAAATGAAAAGGCCAAGGCCAAAACTCTCTTTAAAAGGCTATGTGAGCATAGAACTCTAGAAAGGCAAAGAACCGTTCTATCGGCGATGAAGCTTGATGATCAAAAGCTCTTTCTACGCGCTTTCTTTAAAATGGTGGAAAACGAAATCCTTGATGCTGGACCGGCCATTCATTAAGAAGGAAAATTGATGTTTCAAAAACTTGCTCTAACCTTTTTGATCATTCTTAGCCACTCGGCCGGTGCTGAGTACAGAGTCTATCAATATGTCGTCAAAGCAAGAAACCCCTTCTCCATTGATCAGAAGTCTTTCATGGTGACGTCAACCCTGGATCCCCAAAGTTATTTGGCCTATCACGGTGGAAGATCCACTCTCATGATTGATCTGATTCGTACCTGGATGTGTAAGGGAAATACTTCACGCCAAGAATATTGCGAATCCCCCTACTCACAAATGCAAAGGGAGTTGAGTGAAGAACAAAAAGGTATAAATAGAGATACCGCTTCCCAACCCCCCACAAGTGAGGGCGCGTGAAAGTCGAAAAAGAACAGCTCTATCAAAATCGCGACCACCTAAGGAAGTTAGTCAACTCCCAAAGAAATGAGATTGCGGCCAAAGAAGCTGAAATTTCCAAAGTGCGCGAATTCTACGATGCCAAAGTCGACAATGAAAATCTTGCTAACGAAAAACGTCTGATCGATATTCAAGATCGCAATAGGGCCAAACTGGTTGAAGCTTCGGCCGACCAAGAGGGCAAGCTCAATGAAATCAAAAAAAATCTCTTAGAGACCCAAGAACATCTGCAAAGGCAGAGAGACAATCTAAAAGTCCAAAATCAAACTCAAATTGAAAATATAAATTATGACCACTCCCTCAAGGCCAAGGATCTTTTCCAACGCTCTCGCACGGAGATGATGGACTTAAATCACAATGTAAATGATCAGATCAAGAAAACTCGATTTGATACGCAACAAACCATCTCGGCCATTGAAAATAAGAGTCGCCTTGAAATTGATAAGGCCGCCTTTGATTCGGGCCTTAAAGCGAGTTTGGCCCAAAATGATCAGGCCAAGAGCGCCAAAGATATGGAAACACGCTATAAGCTGATGCTGCGCCAAGATGAGGCCCTTCATAAAAATCGTATGGCCGAGGAACAATTCAAGCAGCAAATGGAATTTAAAACACGCAAGCGTATTCAAGAAGATCGCCACGATGCTATGGAAAAGCACTACCAAGAACTGTTAGTGGGAGAAAAGAAGGCCTTTGAACAAAAGTACGCCTCTGCTGTTAAACAACATCAGGAAGTTCTTAAGGATCTCGATCAAAAACTCAAGACTCAGATGTTAGATAAAGTACAGGCCAATTCAGAAAAGAAGGACTTTATCGAGTTTAAGGCCCAGGACCCTTTCTATTCCCTACAGACTCTGGAGTCTCAAGTCAGAGAAGACGATAAGCATTACTACTTAGACATTCCCACCCCCGAACACGAAAAAGATAATTATATTGTCACCACCAATAAGCGCACTATAAAGATTCGCTTTAGCAGAAGCTCTGAAGAGCGCTTTGATGGCGAGATGGGCAATGTGCAACAGTCGCGCCGCTCCGAGAGCTTAACAAAAGAATTTCAAGTCGATAAAATCCTAGATGATAAAAAGGTAAAAACCGCTTACAATGATGGAGTGCTTACCTTTAAACTTGCTAAAGCTTAAGGCCTCATCAAGATTGAGTCACTAGGATTAATAAAAGATGAAACGACCTACCATTGTCCACTTCTTGGCCATCATGACCGAAGAGAACCTCAATATCAAGGCCTCCCTCACTGTCAAAGAAAATATAATCAGTGAATCTAGCCCCAAGAGCCTGGCCACGGGCATTGCTAAAGAGATCGCCAAAGAAATTCCAAGACCTAGTTTTCCAATTCAGGCCTATAAACTGCTAACCGGAAATACTTTTCAAGTAAAAATCATTGGTTTCAACAGCCAACAAGAAGTTCTCTACAAGAAGTCTTTCGATTCAGACAAGTTTGGAAACTTCGATATCAAAATTCCCCTCAATGAAGAGCGCAAAGGTATCTCCGCCCTACAGGTTTATGAAGTGAGCAGTGAGCCGGGCCTTGACCTGCACTTGGGAACCTTTATTCCATTGTCTATCTCTAATCCCAAGAAAATCATTATCTGTGACTTTGATAAAACGCTGGTGGATACGAAGTACAGCACCACAAAAGAAGTATACCGCTCACTGACAAAGCCCTTATCCTACTTTCCCACCATCTCTAATAGTGTGGATCTTTTAAAATCTTATATTGAACAAGGCTATCATCCCTTTATCCTCTCAGCATCCCCTCACTTCTATGAGGAGGCCATGCGTGACTGGCTCTATCAAAATCAAATCTATACCGCAGGGATTTTCCTCAAAGACTACCGCCGCCTCTTGAGTGTTCTTGAACTCGACCTCACTCCCAAAGATTTAAAAATTCAAGGGCTATATAAACTCAACCACCTCTTGGATATTTTGATGCTTACGGGTATCCCCGATCAACTGGTTTTGATGGGAGACAACTTTGAGTCGGACCCTATTATTTATTTGAGTTTGGCCTCTATGCTCAATGGCAAACAAGAGCCTTGGCAGATATGGAATTACCTACGTAAGCTTGATGCCTTTCAAATGAATAAGAAACAGAACTCAACTCTTTTGAACAAGGTCTATCAAATCCATAATCAACTGACCCATTGGAAGAAGCACCATCCCGAAGATGTGGATATCAAAATTTATATTCGCAAGAAAGTTAATGAAACCAAGCTGGAAGCCCCAGATTCAGTAGCGACTTTTATGCCTCTAGTTGAGCTCTACGATGGTCCTTCGCAAGTAAAATAAAGAGAGAGTAAATCTTTAAGACATAAGCAATTCGGGAGCAAAGAGCAGAATATGACCAATGGCAAAGACCAGGCCCATACGGTGAAAACGCTCTACTGATCCCAGGGATGACTGCTTGGCCATGAGTTTAGAAATGGGAAGATCAGAAATTTTAAATCCAATGACTTCCAAATAAATACGAAAAGCGGCCAGGAACATTAATCCGATCAAGACTTCTTGGGAAGGATTTATTAAACTATTAAGCATAACGACCTCGCATTATTTGAGTAAAATACACGGTAAGAAAAATAGGAAAACGATGGGAAAATCAGATACGCCTCCCTTTTATAAACTTGTCGGTGACAGCACAGAAAACTTCTATCAACTGGGACTCAAAGACCGAGACCGGCATAAAAATCTGCTTACTCACGCGCTTGGCGTGATCTCAACCCCTTGGGCACCACTGAATAAGGCGCTCCAAGAGGCCATGAAGGCCCTAACGATTCCTACCCTAGAGCGCTGTCCAGAATATAAGAAGAAGCTTGTGGCCTATGCCGAGGGGCTGGGAGAAAATCCCCATACCCTGGCCATGGCCTATGCCATTCCGGAGCTAATGTGTTTTATGACCAAGTGGATGCCTGGGGTTCCGATTTCTCTTATGGGATGTAGCTCTGTCTTTACCTGGGATCACAAAAGGGATGCTCTGGTACATGGGCGAATCCTCGACTTTCCCTTCCATGGCTCCTATGACCAAGAAGAGCGCGCCGTGCTTTCCCACTTGGATCGCGGACCTAAGATGCTCAGTTTCCACTCTTCAGGTTTTGGTTTTCCCTCGATCACCACGATGACAGAAAGTGGAATCTCCTTTGCCCTTCACCAAAAATTTGGCTCAACTTTTAATCCAAAGGGCACACCCATTTTTGAAATCATTTATCAAATGCTACAAAATTGCAGTACCAAGAATGAAGTCATTCGCTTCCTCAAGAAACAGCAATCGATAACCACCTGGGCCTTTTATATGGGCTTTAAAAGTGGAGAGGTTCTCTCTATTGAGCTCGATGGAGAGCAGATGTTCTATCACGAACATATAGCGACTCCCGATAAGCTACTCTATTTTTGTAACGATCGGGAAAAAGCGAAGCTCAATTCCCCGAATACCATTCCCTATAGTTTCTATACTCAAAATCAAATGCGCCGTGCTTGTTTTGAACAAAAACAAAAGGCCTTCAAAATGAAGGCCGATAAAGGCTACACTACAGAGCATGTCATTCGTCTCCTAGGACGCGCTTGGGAACAAGAAGGGGTTGCCCCCAAGGACTGGCTCGCAGATCCTTTGACCCCTTCATCCCTGCAAACCATAGCGATGCTCCCTGGAATTGATGAGGCCTATGCCCTACCGGGTAAGGCCCCTAAATTTTTTAATAAGGAAGTCGTCCAATATAAAGAGAGCTTCTATCAACCGGCCCAAAAGATGGTGTCTTTCACAGGTAAAACCAACTCCCCTCACTACCAGAAAGGCCTCTATCATATGATGCAGGCCCAAGTGGCCTTAGACCTCAAAGATCAGCATAATCCCTACCACCATATTCAATTGGCCATCGAATATCTTGAAGGCTACCCCATAGAAAAGGTGGCGCTGTTTTACTTCTATGTTCTTCAGTACATGAATGAGACCCACAAGAAATCCTTGTCCCAAATCTATCACCTCTTCAAAGGACTCGAAGGCCAGTTGCCCTCGTATCTGGAAGATCAAAGAAAGCTCTTTGTCTTTCGTATCAATAAAGTTCTCGGGCGCAGCACAGAAGTAAGGCGCAACGATATTGCTTCAGAGCCTCTCAAGCGCGTCTACCAATTTGAAGAAAAACTGCCTCAGATTATTTTGCATCGAATGACGAGAACCCTAATGGTTCCTCGTATCGACCTCTATGATGTGCTCTACCCCTACGTGAAATAGGTCAAAACTTACGCCCGTAGCAAAAGTTTACACAAATTAGAGGCAGAACTGCCCAACATCATGGGCCTTCAAAAAATACTATTTAGTCCTATCTCACTGTAATCACGTCATATTGACCGAGTTTGCCCTAAGTTACTTGGTCGAGACGAAGGGCCGTATATAATAGACTTAAATAATTGATTATTTTGCTCAAGATAATTCTAATTTATCCGATCAATGACTGAACCTTGAAAGTAGGAAAGAGGAAATCAAAGAGATGAAACTAAAGCGGAGCTTAAAATTTAGAAAACCTTTTAAGACTTTGCCCATGGTATCCGCCTTTGTTCTCTTAGTTCTATCCCCTTTAAGTTATACTCAAGAAGATCAAATTCCACTTGTCGACTTTGATGCCCTCCTTATGACCGAACATACTACGGTAGCGCTGTGTGGAGAGCTTCACTACAAAAGACAAAGTCGCGATTGCTTACAAGCAACCGACCTCAAGCGCTGCTTGGATCTCAATCATATTGATCCCCTCTTCACCTATCAAGAAAAGACTAACTACAGCTGTGTCAACTCCAGTTATTCGGCCGGTGTGAATATTATCAAAGATAAACTTATCGAATCAGAGAAGAATGGAGGTTGCCTCGCAGGGAACTTTCGCAACTACTTTAGCGATGTCGTTGATAGCAGTGAGTTTCATGCCCTCGCTCAAAAATTTGAAGAAGGTCTTGGCCAACCCCTGAAGCTCAACTATGGAATCGATACCAAAGATGGACTCTTCAATTTACAAATGGACACTTCCCAAATTGAAGGTTCCCAAGAACAGATGATCAATATTAGTATTGGCAGTTTTAGTGAGAAAGGTCACTGTGAAAAACTCTCCTCTAAGGAAATCATGGCCAAAATCACTGATGAGCTCAATCGCCTTAGCCTTAAGGTAGCGCGAGAAGAATACGACTACTATGGAGATAATCAAGATATTAATGCTCGTGTCTTCGATGCTTCACGCTACACCAATTCTTCAGGCAACTCCAAGAGTCCCGCCAGCATTCCCCATGAAGGTAGAGGCAAGCGAACGTTGAGTAACTAATTCCTACTTAAGTTCGTTCTTCGTCTGTACCATTTCCTGAATCGATTTCAATGTGTTTTCTAAAGATAGAAAACTTGCTTGCAAGGCCTCAATCTTCGCCGCATTCTCTTGCACCTGTGCAGATAATTGGGTTGAGGATGGAGAGGATTCTTTCTCCTTTGCGGAGAGGGCCTCTTTTTGAGTGGAAGTAGATTTTTTAAGGGCATCAACTTCTAACTTAATGACATTGATTGAACTCTCGAGCGCTTTTATCTTAAGTAAAATATTCGAGTCTCCCGTGGTGTATTTTTGATCCATGGAGGCCTGCATCTTAGAGAGATTGGACTGAAGGTTCTTTAAGTAATTTTCTATATTTCCAATACGCTGATACTTGCTCATACTTTGATTTTCTGTGGGTTGATAATCAAAGCCCTGAGCCAATGCATCAAAATCTGAAAAAGAAAAAGGAAGTGGAAGGCCGTAGCAGGCCACACAATAGGCGATAAGAAGATTTTTTTTCATAAATAAACCCTTCATGACATATAATAGAAAATTGTACCATGAATTCTTGGGCCAAAACTGGAAAAACGAAGCGCGCGAACCTATAATTTCCCTATATATTCCAACACTCATGGAAACCCACTATGCCTGACCTATTCAAGACCCTCACTCTGCTTGGCCTCACTTACCTGCTCATGAGCTATTCCTTTGCCCAGGAAGGAACTCAGGAAGAAGCTAAGGCCCAAGTTAACTCTCCCTCAGAGTTTAGACAATGCACCGACTGCCAAAGTTACTTTCATAACCAAGAACAATTTGCTTTTGGAGAAGCCCCCCACCTAAGAGGAGCTGCCCCTTGGAGAACCCATAGTGTGCTGATCTTTCAAGGAGGAGAAATTGTCTCCGAGCGCTACTCTAAAGAAACCGCTCAGAACAAACCCCATCGCCTATGGTCCATGACCAAGTCCATCTCCTCTCTTCTTATTGGAATTCGTCAACAAGAAGGAGGACTCTCTCTTCACGATCCTTTGAGTAAGTTCTATCCCCAACTTCTCAATCGACCAGACAAGAGAACTTTAACCCTTAAGCATTTGCTGACCATGACTTCAGGAATCGACTGGCAAGAAGTCTATGAAGATAACCCACTTAAGAGCGATGTAATTAGAATGCTCTACCTTAAAGAAAATAAAGATATGGCCAACTTTGTGCTCACCCATGGCCAGCGCTATCGCCCCGGAGAATACTTCTCTTACTCCAGCGGTGAGACTAACCTGCTGATGGGGGCCTTAAAGGAGAGCTTTAGCACTTTAGAAGAATACCAAGCCTATCCTTGGCAAAAGCTCTTTAGTCCTCTTAACATAGAGAGTGCCCAGTGGGAGACGGATCATGCCGGAACTTTTGTGGGTTCATCTTATCTGTATATGACGGCCAGAGACTTGAGCAAAATTGGAAAACTCATCCTCGATCAAGGCCAGTACTCTTCCCCTAATGATGCAGAGGCTGAGGCGCGCACCCTTATCTCCGCCGATTATCTGCGCCAATCTTTCTTACCGGCCAATGCCTCTTGTACTACGAAACCTGAAGCGCACTCTGCCGCTTTTAGCTATGGGTATAGTTGGTGGTTAAATGCTCCCTGCCCCGAGCGCCCCCACAGAAAGAAGGCCTTTGCTCAACTTCCGGATGATCTCATTTTGGCCTTGGGTCACCATGGTCAAACCATGGCGATCTTTCCCTCACAAAATGCTGTGGCCGTGCGCTTTGGTGCCGATAAGAAAGGCCGCTTTGATCGTGAGAAATGGCTTGAGGCCGTCTATGAAAACCTCAATACTTTCATTAAACAACAAAGACAAAGCTCCCTATGAAATCTAAAATCACACTTCCCCTCACTCTTGGCCTTGCCCTACTGTGCTTAACTTCTTGTGAGCGAGGGTTTCTCAAAGTTGTCTCTTCTTCTTTTGCTAAAGAGCTGTGCTCTTGCCTCTTCATAGAAGAGCAAGACCCCAAGACTTGTGAGAGTTATGCTTCTCAAATGATAAAAGTGGATCGCTATCAAGTGGATCAGGAAAAGAAACTGGTCATTGCTCAGGCCATGGGCATGACTTCAAGTTCGCTCTATAGAGGGAATAAACTCGGGTGCGCTCTTCCCTAGAAAATATCGAGTTTCTTGGTAGCGCTGACTTTGAGAAATTGGCGATGAACCTCTTCATCCATCGCCTTCTTATCGAGATGGGATTCTTTGTGATCCGTGTACTGCTCATCACAGGAAGCACGCATCTCTTGCTCAACATCCTTAAGCTCCGTGTAGTAGGGATGCTGAAAGGGATAGTGGCGAATTTGATAAACTTTGAGGTTAAAGGCCATGCCCTAGCATAGGACATGACCAAAACTTACGAAAATTCAACTAGATAGAGATTAATGGACCTTAAAATGAAGAGAAGGATCGCCCAGTAAATGGTACCAAACCAAGTTTTCCTTGGCCGCTTCTAGGTCTGAGTAATTATTGAGGAGGTAATCCTGTCCCGTCATGATATGGCCATAGAGGGCATGCGCAGAATTCGCCCCGACACTCTTGCCAATGGCCACGGCCATAATTGCTGGCGGGTCCCAACTGATATCCACACTTCCTCCAAAGTAGGAAAGCGCACCAATAGACTCCCCTCCCACTTGGGCGGTCATAAAGGTTTCCCCTAAACGGCCTTCATCATTGAAGCGTCCATTTTGGCAGGCGACATCGATAATCACCGGCTTAACCTGTCGCGCTTTAAGATCAAATATATCCGCTGAGCGATAGAGGTCTTGATTTAAAGAAGGCCAACTGGTTCCCGATCCATGGCCAATGTAATTCACCCAAGAGAGACCTGCATTGAAGCGGTCATTAATATTTTGAACATTGGAATCACTATTTTTTTGAAAGAAGTAAGTGGAAGATTTGCCCAGCTCATTTTCAAATGGTGAGAGCATTTGTTGTACATACTCTTCATCGGATGGATTCACGCCTTCGTTGGAAGCGATCCCCATCACTTGATCAAGACCTGCGCGGCTATCCCAAAGTTCATATTCATACTCTTTAAGTTTTTCCACTTGAGCGAGAACTTCTTCATCGCTCTTTCCCGTGAGTCGTCCGTAGAATATTTCGGGGTAATAGTCATCGACCGTATCCGTAGCATCTAAATAGAAGTAAGGATAATCCGTGGGTGTATCCCAGGACATTGAAGTCTCACGATAAAAGGTGGGCAAAAGATTTTCATTTCCCACCAAGACTGCATATTGATACTTCTTCAAATCGTATTGTGCTTTAATAAAGGCCTTTAGCCCTTCGGCATCACTTGCTTCCTTTTCATACTCAAAGAGGTCAACTTGATAACCCTGATCTTCTTTAAATTGAACAAAGGCCTGTGCCGAGGCCAAAAGCTCGGAGGCCGTGATCACCAGAAAATTTCGATTCGCCTCTTTAAATTTTAAGTTGGCCACTTCCACTGGTGAGTGATCCTTTGCTTGTAAGGCCAACTTTACTGAGGAATAAACTTCTAAACCTTCTTGGGTTTGCAAGGCCCCATAGATATAGACCTTTGTCATGGGTTGACCGCGATAAGTTCCCAAAGACTCCAAACGATAGAGGGGTTGCTCATCATTATAATAATCCCCTTTCACTTCGT
>JBFHGF010000081.1:0-10264 GCA_041583335.1 Bacteriovoracaceae bacterium | reverse complement strand
ATGATCCTCAACGGAAACACCCGATCAAGCATTGTCAGTATCACGCGTACTTTCAAATCTATATACAATATAGGAAACTTCAAAGAACCTTTTCAAGTCATTCAAAATGCAGTCAAAAATATCTAGATCTGCAAGTTTTCAAGGGCCGTGATAATTTTCTTGTAGGTATGCTTCGTAAATTTAGCACGTAGGGTTTCAATAATTTCTTCAACATTAATTTTCTGACCAGCATCCTTGGACTTAATGACCTCATCGACAAAGGCCTCACTAATGATCAATACTTTGGCCAAGGGAGAGATATCGTCTTTATACTCAAGAGCAAAGCCCATCCCATTAGATGTACCATGATGCTGGGAAATAATGGCATCAGCACCCATAGGGCAGCGAGGAAAGTTCTTCACCATTTCGCTGGCCAGACGAGCGTGGTTGATCACAATTTCCTTATCACGCTCAGAGATTCCTTCTTGAAAGACAAGGTTTTCTTCTGATTTGAGGTGGGGGTACTTAGCAAAAATGGGGGCCAAAAAGATATCGTGGAAGTAGAAAACAAAACTTAATTTTTCAGCATGTTCTTCAGAGCCCCAGCTGATATTATTGATAATATGGCGAGAAACATAGGTTCCCATAACAGAGTGAAGATAGAGAAAGCCGGTCTTATTTTGCAGCATAATTCCCAAAAGATTTTTAAGCTTGGGAACCGTTTGCAATATTTCGGAAACTGACTCCATACACTTCTTTGAAATCTCCACTATCTCAGGGGTAACCTTAGGGTTTTCTCCCAGTAATCCACCAATCACTTCATAACCCTGCTCAACTGTCGCTACCTTATCTTGATCACCAAGACTGGAATCATCGAGACGATCCATAACAATCTTAGAGGCCAAATTAACGATCTCTAAGCGCATGGCCGCTGGAATATAGAGGTTAAGAACCCCGTCAGCACTATAAGATTCCAATTTGGAATTGGGACGCAGATCTTCTCCCTTGGCCAAGGTTTGCGAGTATTCAAAAGGTCCTGTTTTTCCAATTTTCACAAAGACATCACAGGGGGCCAATTCAAAGTTGCGCAACATGCTCACAGGAATGGGATAGAAATCGGGAACTTCTTTAGCGGCCATTTCTTTGGCCGTGATATTGAGGATTTTGGCGCAGGACTTAACGACCAAAGGTATATTTAAATTGGGAGGTAAGGTGAGAACCTTCTTTGTGTTACTAAGCTTAGACATTTCACCAATCACGACCAAGGGTATGGCCAAAGACTTGGCCTGTAGGAACTCTCTCACTTTTACAGGAGCATCCATATCTTCTACCTGGCTTAAAGTAATGATAATTGAGCAATCCACTCCCTTAACCTTTAGCTCATTAATTCCTTGGGCCAAAGAAGTGCAGATCGTCAGTTCGATATCACAGAAGGCCTTAAGATTAAAGGCATAGAGATCATTTAAGAGTTCATGATTAGAGAGTAAAATTCCGTTTTGCATACTAAAATTATAGCACGAAGGGAAATGAAGAAAAGCTTCTAAATTTCTTCGGCAAGAAGGTAGCCCTTCTTATGAAGACTTTTAACCGTCATCACACTTGGCCCAAGTTTCTTGCGCAATTTAGAGACATGCTGATCCACGGTACGGTCGATAACATTTTGACCTTTACCCCAAACCGATTCCAAAAGCTCTTGGCGACTTTTAACGACGCCTTCATCCTTTATCAATTGATAGAGGATTTTAAATTCAATCGGCGTTAAGGCCACGTCATCCCAACTCTCAGCTTGGGCGTCTTTGATTGATAATGATTGAGTAGTTAGTTCAAGCTTTAAATCATATTTTTCGAGTAGATTGCCATGAGCACTTCCATTACTTCTTAGTCGAGCATTGATTCTGGCCAGCAGCTCCAGAGGTTCAAATGGTTTAGAAATATAATCATCTGCACCGGCATCAAATGCGTTGAGCTTATCTTTAAGGTCTTTGCGTTGGGTGAGCATGATAATCTGGAGCTCTTGCAGATCCAATTCATTCTTCAATTTATAGCAAAGGTCACTACCGCGTCCATCAGGTAAAGTTTCATCGAGGATAAGAAGATCAAAGTGATTTTTTTTAATGAGGGATTCACCTTCATTTAAGTATTCAGCATAACTGAGTTCGAATTCTTTTGATAAGGTGTGACGAATTAAATCGTGAATATCATAGTCATCATCAATCAAAATAATCTTTTTCTTGCTCATTAATACTTACCCTCTTGGTCAGCTTACGCTGTCACTCAAATGAATAGATTTATGTTAATATAAATATATACTAATATCATGTTTTTTTTAATCATATTTATCAGGAAATTCTATGCCTCAAGCCATTATTGTAACCATTGACTCTGATCTACAAGAAATCATCCCTAGTTTTTTAGAGAATCGAAAGAAGGATTTAAGTAAAATTGAAGAGTACCTTCAAACATCGAATTGGTCCCATATCGAATCCATTGCCCATAAATTGGCCGGCAACGCAGGAAGTTATGGATTTGATGAATTAGGCCATATTGGCGCATCTCTAGAGCAAGCTTGTCAGTCCAATCACGTGGAGGCCATAAGGGACTACTGTCAGCAATACCAGCACTATATGGACCATTTAGAAGTTAAATTTGAATAGAGGCGCTATGAAATCAAAGAAGCATATCCTTATTTTGGATGATGATCTCGACATTATAAACTTTATGGTTAAAGTTTTTGAAAACGTGGGCTACGGCGCTCATTACGCTACCGACACCGATAATTTCTTTGAACAAATAAAGACGATTGGCCCCCATTTACTTATTATTGATCACAAATTAGGTCATGGAAATCAAGATGGTCTCCATGTCATCCAAAACTTGAAGAAGGATCCACATTATAAAAATATTCCCACTTTTCTCATTTCGGCCTCAACAAGTAGGCAATTAGTAACCTTGGCCACTCAACTTGGGGCCGAAGAATTTATCAAAAAACCACTGCAGGTTAATGTCCTTCTGCAAAAAGTGAAGAAATCTTTAAAAGTCTACGAACTTCCCACCATTGAGTTTTCAGAAACGAAGAAAGTAAAGTGTCGTTCTGAAGGGGAAATTATTCAAATCGGTGAAGCGGCCTTAAAAATAAAAGGACCCATAAAATTCTGCGAGGGTGTGGAGCTTTTGATTCGTTCTCCCTGTCTCGATAAACTCGGATGCCAGGCCTGTCGTTATAAGACAAACCCCTACCAACGCGTTGTTGGCCCAGGAGAATACGTCAATGAGATTGCCATGAAGGGAGTAAAAGAAGAGACGGCCCGAAAAATACGCCTTATCAAGGCCACCACCAAAAGTTAAGTTGAGGGATTATGACAAAAGATAATATTCAAGCAGACGAACCCTATATCCTTTCTTTAGATGACGATGAAGATTTCAACAACCTTCTCCATGTCGTTATTAAAAAGAAAGGATTTAAAATCATTACCACTGAAACGGCCGAAGAATTTATCGCTCAACTGAAAAAGAAGAAACCTTCCCTATGCCTCATAGACGTAAATTTGGAACAAGGTCCAGGTGCGGGCTTCTCCCTGCTTCAAGCGCTACGTAAGAAATACGACCTCTCCACCCCCATAATCATGCTCTCTCGTAGAAAGGATGATGAGGATATCGTGCGCGCCCTCGAACTAGGCGCCAGTGATTATGTCACCAAACCTATAGATGACGACTTTTTGCTCACTAAAATCAACCATTACCTAAAGCATGAGGGCATGCCCCCCCTTCCCTTCTATAAAGTGAGTGATAGCGATGCTCCTTGTGAATTGACTTGGGATAATGAAATCAGGGCCATTAACGAATATGGTATCACTCTTCAGGGTTCGCACTTTATCGCCAAAGGCACAAAGCTTAGAATCAGCGGAGACTTTATTGAGGAGATCAGTGGCAAGAAAGAAGGCATTAAGGTTTTTGTTCACCATAGCTGGATTCTTGAGGCGAACCATCGCTATCAGGCCTATTGTGAATTTGATTTTGAAGATGCCCAATTGCTAGGCCGTATCCGCTCTTACTTAACAGGCCATCATTAAGAGAGGACCACCTTATTCACCCTTTGCTTTGAGTTCACCATCAAAGCGTTCCAAAAACACTTCTATCGCCTCAAGTTTCTTTTCCAATTGAGCGGAGCCAAAATCAAGCCTCTTGTCATAGAGGAACCAGTAATGGCCCACATTCACGACATGATCAAAACTGTAATAGAGTTCTGTTTCCTGCACCAGATTGGGTACTGTTGTCTTCTCAAAGTTTAGAACAAAGACTCCATCGGGAATTGTGAAATCCAATAGCTCATGAAAATCTGGGTGATAGGGAGAAATAGATTGATAGAAGTCTAAGCGAACGAGGCCATATTCTTTGGAAACTTGCAGGTCTCCTCTGCGCGTGTGGGTTGTGAAACCTCTTTTTTTGAATGGTGAACTATCGGCCATAAAGCTTAGGAATATACGAATCAACTTAAACATAATCTCTCCTGTCTCTCTACTATACCATTAAATTCAGAGACTTAGACCATCAAAATGAGTGACTAAAGTTTGGAAGGGCCTATGTAAGCTTTACACAAAGGGCCCTAAGCACAATGAAATTTGTCATAATTTATTCATTACACCAATTAAAAGAATCAAAGGAGATTCCAGTGAATAAGCTACTACCGGCCCTCTTTCTAGGTTTAACCCTGAGCTCGATTGCGCCCATTTCGGCCCAAGATTTAGAACTTCTCGATGGAGACTTTAAAGTGGGTTACGAAGGCGAAATTAACTCTAATGTTATGGCCGGAACCGAAAGTGGATCAATGACCAACCTAAATGGAAGTTATGTCAGCCTCAATGCTGAGTGGAAGAATAAAATCCGTATGGTGCTCACGGGAAAACTTGAAGCGATTTTTAAGGACAATCAAGTTGAATTTAATGATGGCTTCTCCCTTGAAGAATTTATCTCTGAGGCCTATATCGAAATCAAAGAAGTTGGTGGATCTCCTATTGCAGTTATCGTAGGTAAGCAACCCATTCCCTTTGCTCAGAATGTTCAGGCCATGCCGATCTTTTCCAATAATCCTTTGGCCAATTTGCAGCAAATTAATGAAGTCTATGGTGTAACCGTTGATCTAACAGAAGGCCTCTTTGGAATGTTTGATCAAGTAGAAATGAGTGCCTTTGAAACCGAAAGCGGAGACCTCTCAATTGGTAGTATTGATGGTGTTTCTATCCGCTTAAGTAAAATGCTCACTGATAATATACTCCTTACCATTGGTCATGCTGAACTTGGAAATAGTCACCTCGATTCAGGAAATGAGAGAAGAACAACAGTTGGACTGATTGGTGAATCAAATGATGGCATGCTTGTTGGTTGGGTTGAAGGCATGTACTTCAGCAATAACCCTGAATATCCAGATTCTAGTTTTGGAATCACTGTTGGTGGAATGGTAAAAGTTCACCGCACAACAGATGTGATCGTAGAATTTAATTATATCGAAAGAGAAGTTATGCAATATGCAGTGGGTACTCGTACCGCACTTACGGAAAACCTCTCTCTTGGTGTAGAAGCCCGTTTTAACGATTACGTAAATCGCGATAACGATATAGTTCTCGGTATTAGCTTAACTTATCAATTTGGTTCAAGTAGCTCAAAACCAAATGAAGAGTATCTCTTTGATGACGAAAACTAAGAAATAAAAAATTTGAAACATAAAGAATAACCCCAACCCCAAGGTTTAAAAATGTTGAAGAAGTTATTGGCCCCTGTTCTTATTGCTACTGCTCTGGTTACTCCCAACACGGCCCAGGCCCAGCTAAACCTAAACCTTCCTGCGAATTACACGACAGCGTCTTCTTCGCAGGACATTCCCATGATCTGGACTGCGATCAACCTTGGAGGCAAGGGCATGACATCAAGCTATGATGTTAAACGCTTTATCGAAACTCTGCACCTAACGGATCAAATGATGGTTCAAATGTTTAAAGCGGCAGATGGGGATTATGATAAGTATTATGAGATCAAAGAAAAGTGGCTTGCTCCTAGAATGAAGGCCGGTGTGCAGCAGATGGCCTATATCCTTATGCTACAAAAATATGCCACCAGATCACTTTTCAAAAATGACTGGAAGGCATTTAAAACCACAGAGCGCACTTACTATGATCAAGTTCATGATATGGAAGATAAGAACCTAAGAACCCTTCTTGATGAAGGCAAGGGCATTGTTTACGCTCGTAAGAAATTTGGAGAGGAACTTATCACTGCTGGTTATCCCCATAAATCTGGTCAGACTGGCGAAGAACTCTATTGGGAGTGGTACGAACTGCAAAAAAAGAGAATTAAGGAAAATTTGAGGCTTAAAGAAGTTCAAAAGTTTGAATACCTAAGTGCACTTGGTTATGCCAAAGAATTCTATATTCGTCCCGTTGAAATCTTTGATTTCTCTAAGGCCGTGATTGCAACGATTGAAGATAAAATCCAAAACAAGAGAATTTCTCAGGCGCAGGCATCTCAGATGGTCATCGAGGACCCTAGAATTTCCGTTATCCTCAAAGGGGTAAACTTTCTTGGGCCTGAAACAACCAAACTCTCCACTCTAAGAGAAGAAGCTCCCGAAGTTTACCATGACTTCATCGCCAATATTGAAAGCAATGTCCTCTCTTTTATTGATGATGAGTTCGCTACCAAAATGAAACGTTATGAGGCCATTGCTAAGCAAATGGCGCTGAAATACGAAAGTGTAGAAGAGCTCAATAAACTATCCAGTCAAATGAAGAAAGATTTTCTTAATTCTAAAGACTACAATCGTCTAATGATGGCCAAGATCTATGACCTGGCCGCGACAGCGATTGACTTGGATGTCTATAGTGCTCAAAGTAACCAAAAAAGAGCGATGGAACAATTGGGGGAACAATATATAGCGGCCCTATCAAAGCACGCTTTGGCCTTTTTTAGTAATGATAACAACTTCCTTTCCGATAGTGAAAGAACCCGACTCGAAGATGACTTCTCTGCCCGTATGAATGAAGATTTTCATGCCAATCATATTGCTGGAGTAGACACCACTGAGATTAAGAACTCTCCTTACTTAAATGAAATAAGAAACCTGGCCCATTGGGTACTTAAGTTTCAAGTTAAGAAGGCCTCTCTCAATACAACTCCAAAGGCCGTCGTCGAACTCTACAATGTGAAAACATTTGAAGGGCAGGATCGTATTGAAAAATTTCTTAAGAATAAGCAATACCATGACAAGCTAGAGGACTTTAAATTGCATAAGTTTAAACCTTATTGGAATGGTCTTATTACCATTAATCCTACTGGGATTGACTACCTTCAGGATTCACAGGCGGTAGACTTTGTCCTTGGCCTAGAACTAGAACAAGATGAAAACAATAATCAATCTTTCGACCTTTTCGGTCAGGATTAATCCCTCTTTCTCACAAAAATTGTAAAATAAAGCTGCCCAGTGATACCATAAGTCCATATTCAACCAAGGATGGACTTATGAGCTTTATTCAATCTGGACCCCGTGTCGATTACGAAAATTTTGATGGCGATCAGTTAATGGCCAATACCCTTGATTGGCTCGTGGATGATCAAACCATTAGGGAACAAATCAACACTGATTTAAAACGCTTCTACACCACAGTTTTGCCCCAAAGTGCAAAGTGGTCGGATGAAGCCGAGGCCCATCCGCCACAACATATTCCCTACTCTCCCTGGGGAGAAAAAATTGATGAAATCAAAACCCATGAAGGTTGGAATAAACTCGATGCCCTTAGTGGTGATGAGAAACTCATTCATTTGGGTTATCACGCTCCACACGATTATGGCCGAGTCCACCAATTCCTTAAGCTCTTTCTCTTTCACCCCGACAGCGCTTTCTATACTTGTCCTCTGGCCATGACTGATGGTGCGGCCAAGCTTATTAATCAACTGAAGGCCATGGGCCATCTCGACAATGAGAAAAAAGCTCTTCTTGATGATGCCTTCTCCCATATCACATCCGATACTGCAGAAACCTTCTGGACTTCGGGCCAGTGGATGACGGAAAAGCCAGGAGGAAGTGATGTCTCGCAAACGGAGACCATCGCCAAAAAAGAAGGCGATCACTATAAACTCTATGGAACCAAGTGGTTCACCTCGGCCACGACCTCCCAAATCACCTTTACGTTAGCGAGAATTGTTGATGAGCAAGGTAACTCTATTGATGGCAACAAGGGACTCTCCCTCTTCTTTGTAAAACTCAGAGACGACGCAGGAAAACTTCAAGGCATCAGTGTTCGCCGTCTAAAAGACAAATTGGGAACGAAGGCACTGCCAACCGCAGAATTGGACTTTGAAGGAACTCCTGCTCACTTGGTAGGAGAGAGGGGCCAAGGAGTGAAGAATATCTCCCACCTCTTCAATGTCACAAGAATATACAATGCCTGTACTACCGTTGGCTCTTTTAAGCGCCTCTTAGACCTCGCCAAAGATTATGCCCAAAGGCGAATTGCCTTTCGTAGACAATTAAATGAACACCCCCTTCATAAAAGAACCCTCGATGAAGTGGCCCTTGAATTTGAAAAGTGTTTTAAACTCACCTTCTACACCATCTCACTTTTACAAGAAGAGGAGAATAACGAAAGGCAAGGCAAAGTTGATCATGAAGTATCGGCGATGCTTAGATTGCTCACGCCGATCACCAAGCTCTATACGGCCAAGAAGAATATCCTTGCGACCACTGAGTTGGTCGAATCTTTTGGTGGTGCCGGTTATATCGAAGACACTGGAATTCCTCGCTTCCTCAGGGATTCTCAAGTTTTTTGTATTTGGGAGGGAACTACAAATATCCTCTCCCTAGACACCCTACGGGCGATACAAAAAGAAAATGCATTTGAGGTCTTCATTAACCGCGCTCAGGCTCAGATTGTAAAGATACAGGATGAAGATGTGGCCTCCGAGTTAAGCCTAAAGCTTCAAAAGCTTACCAAGCAATTAGGTAGTTGGTCCCAAGATCCAGAGCTGATTCAATACCATGCTCGAGACCTGGCCTTTCGTATTGCAGAGCTTACGATTGAAATTTTCTGTATTCATCCACTGTATTGAATTAGGCGGCCTGTTTCTTCAGGTCGTTATACCAATCGGGAGAGAGAAAGTTTGATTTAGGAAAAGGTAATTTATTAACCACAATATCTTCAAAGAAAGTGGGAACATAATTACAAGGAACCATTTCACCAACATACTTTCCAGTTTCAGGATCTTTTCCTGTTTGTACCCAACGGAAGATATCACGTGAAATGTAGTTTCCATTCTTGTCGATACCAAGAATTTCAGAAATATGAGAAGTTCTACGCCCACCATCGTGGTAACGTGAACATTGAACAATGACTTGCATGGCCGAGGCCACCATTTTCCTTACCGCATCTGGTGGGATTTTTGTATCCCCCATAAGGCATAGGGTTTCCAAACGCGTACAGGCATCAATGGGATTATTGGCGTGAACCGTCCCCATAGAACCATCGTGACCGGTATTCATAACTTGAATGAGATCCAAGGCCTCTTCCCCACGCACTTCCCCAACGATTATACGGTCGGGACGAAGTCTCATGGCCGAGATCACCAAATCTCTAATGTCAACTTCAGTGATCCCACGAGTGGGATCGGCCTTACGGGTTTCAAAATTAACCACGTGCTCGGCCTTAACCTGTAACTCGGCGGCATCTTCTATAATGAGAAGGCGTTGAGTTTTAGGAATGCGAGAGCCAAGGACGTTGAGCATAGTAGTCTTACCCGAACCGGTCCCCCCACTTACAATGATATTCTTTCCCAGATAAATACAAATATCCAAGAAGCGCGCTGCGGTCTTAGAGAGCGAACCAAAATCAATTAAATCATTGAGGGTCAGCTTCTCTTTGGAAAATTTACGAATGGCCACAGTAGTTCCATTCTTCGCCATAGGAGGTAGAACCACATGAATACGAGAGCCATCGGGCAGACGAGCATCTAGTCTTGGATTATCATTATCAATCACACGACCAACGGATTGAGCAATCGCTCTCATGGCCGAAATTAAGGCATCTTCATTGGGAAATTGATTCTCTGTTTTATAGACGAGACCTTTCTTTTCCACAAAGATCTCAAAGGGTCCGTTAATCATCACTTCAGAGACGCCCGGATCATCAAGGAGATCTCCGATGGGGCCTAACAGGTTGGATATGGCATCATTAAATACGGACATACTGCATCTTCTCTTCTTAAGTTTTTGAGTTTTAGCTCGTTATATCTACGTCTTCAT
>JBFHGF010000080.1:0-10349 GCA_041583335.1 Bacteriovoracaceae bacterium | reverse complement strand
CTACTGCGTATGATCCGTTTAGTGAGGATCGTAAAGATTGTCCAAGTGATCCGCTCCATGCCCCTTATTTCGGGATGGCTTAAAATTGGATTGGCCTTTGTCTCCTCTATGATTGTCGTGCATTGGTTTTCTTGTTTTTGGATTATGTTTCATCCCCTACCTGCGGGAGTCGATCGGACCACTTATTATATTGAATGCTTCTACTGGGCGGTAACGACTCTGACGACGGTTGGTTACGGTGATATTACGCCCAAGACCAATGCTGGTCGTATTTACACGATGTTTGTGATGTTCGTTGGTGTAGGTGTCTACGGTTTTGTCATTGGTAATATCAGTAGGATTTTTGCTGAATCGGCCCGCTACAAAGAACAAGGCCGTGAGAAGTTTGCCGAGCTCAATGCTTTTATGAAGTATTACCACATCCCTTCCAAATTGCAGTCGGCCGTTTTCAATTACTATGGCCACTTATACAATAAACGCCTTAGTGATAATGACACTCAAATTATCTCTGAGCTTCCTCACGCTCTTAAACAAGAACTTCAAGTTTTCATGAATATGAAGTTGATTCGCAATCTCCCCGTGTTTCAATTCTGTTCTCTATCTTGCTTGCGAGAAGTCTCCGCTTGCCTTGAGCAAAAATTCTACTCTCCATCTGATACCATTATCAGTATTGGTGAAATTGGAAACGAAATGTTTATCATTGGCCATGGATCGGTGGATGTCATCACCGAAGATGGCAAAGTTGTTGCTCAGCTCTATGAAGGCCAATTCTTTGGAGAGGCGGCCCTTATTGAAGAGACCACCCGTAACGCCAATATCAGGGCCAATACCTATACCGACCTTTATCGTCTCTCTAAAGACGACTTCGTCAATATCATTCGCCACTATCCTGAACTGCTTAACAGCATCAAGAGTGTGACCAACCGTCGCTCTTCTGATCGTCCCTCAGCTGCAGCAGAGCATAAAAAGCGGGCCTAATTTATATTATTCTTATTAGTTTTGTAATGGACTTTACGAGTAGATACCAGAAGACCATAATGGTTCTGTTGTAGAATTTATTTGGTCATCCATGGTGGTTATTTGTGGTCGAATTGCAGGTACTTAAACAGTCAGGTAAGAGAGAGAGTTACTCCGAAGAGAAGCTTAGGCGCTCCCTAGAGTTTACAGGGGCCAGTGCTGAGCAGGTCAATAAAGTGATTAAGTTCGTCAATCGCCACCTTAAGCCTGGCATCTCCACTTCGAAAATCTATTCCTTGGCCTTCTCCCAATTGCGAAAAATTGCCCATTCTTTATCGGCCTATTACGGAACCAAAAAGGCCCTTTGTGAGCTGGGTCCCGATGGCTATGTCTTTGAGAAATATGTGGCCCGTATCCTCACCTATGCCGGCTATAGTACCGTCACCAACGTGGACATCGCCGGCAAGTGTGTGAACCATGAAATTGATGTCATCGCTGACAAGGAAGATAGCGTGTCGGATGAGGGTGAGAGAATTTTGATTGAGTGCAAATTTCATCAAACTGATGATCGCAGAAATGATTTAAAGACGGCCCTTTATATTAAGGCGCGATCCCTTGATATCGAACAAGGAGAGCGAGGTGCCGATTTCTCCCGCTTTCTTCTCGTTTCCAATACCTCCTTTTCTGGAGATGCCATTCGCTATGCGAGCTGTGCCGGTCTCTATATCTGGGGGGCGAATTTTCCACCCCAATCAACCCTTCAAGATTTTATTCGCGAGTTTCGCCTCGATCCTGTGACCTGCCTCAACTCCCTACGCAAGGGTGAAAAACGTATGCTCATTGAAAGTGAAATTTTCCTTATTCGCGATATCCTTGATAATCCCAAAGTTCTGCAAGATATCGGTATGGAGAGTTATCGTGCCCAACGAGTGGTGAGCGAAATTAAAAAACTCATCAATGGCCATAAAGACCCCTCACCTAGGAGTATTCCCTAATGAAAACACAAACAACTTGTCCTTCTCTCGTTCTTACTTCTTTAGGTGCTGCTGGTATGGTAACGGGGTCTAAACATATCTTGCAATGGGATGGTCGCGTCTTCCTTATCGATGGCGGTCTCTTTCAAGGTCAAGATACCCTTGGTTTAAAAGAATGGGATTACGAAAACTTCGATGCCGGATTTATCCGTAAAATAGATGCCATCTTCCTTACCCATGCCCACCTCGACCACTGTGGTTACCTCCCCAAACTGGTACGCGATGGATTTCAAGGAAAAATCTATGCGACAAAGGCCACCAGCGAGTTGGCCGAAATTGTCATGAGGGATGCGGCCAAAATAGCTCAAGATGTTGCGCGTACCAAGAATAAGAAAATCAAAAAAGAGAGTCTTAAAAAAGAGCCTTTATATCAGACGATCCACGTGGAACAATGCCTAAAGCTCTTTAGAATCATTTCATTTGAACACCCAATAAACCTTGAACCTTTTCAAATCAAATTCCACTATGCCGGACATATTCCCGGAGCTTCTATTGTTTCCTTTGAGCATAAACTCTTCAGTAAGACCGTCACGTTTAGTGGAGATCTGGGACGCTCCCACGATCCTCTTTTAAATCCTCCGCAACCCGTCGTGGGCTCAGATGTGGTGGTGGTGGAATCGACCTATGGCGATCGCTTACACGAAGCAAGTCCAGAGCACAATCCCGAGAGTGAACTTATTGAGCTCATTAAAAAAGTAAAGAAGAAAGATGCTCCTTTATTGATAGCGGCCTTTAGTGTCCAACGCACCCAACTTATTTACTATTACCTCAATGAAATCTTTAAAAAGCACCCAGAGTTGCATCTTCCTGTCTTTGCCGATAGTCCCATGGGCATGGCCGTGGGCCAGGTCTTTCGCCATAGCTCCGAATATTTAAAAATTTCTAACGCGAAGGCCTCCGAGATTTATCAGTATATTCAAGAAATGCAGCACCAATGGGATCGCGAGAGTTTAAAAGATATGAATCGCGGCCATATTATCGTCAGTTCCAGCGGCATGATGAGTGGAGGCTTTATAACCGGACACTTTGCGGATATCTCATCTAATAGCGATGCCATGCTCTATCTGCCCGGTTATATGGGCCGCGGTACTCTAGGCCGACTGCTCGCCGATGGTGTACGCGAAGTGGAAGTGGGTGAAGAAGTCCTCAAAGTGAAGTGTCAAGTGGTCCACTCCCGCCTCTATTCTGCCCATGCCGATCAGTCCGAGCTGATCGATTGGGTTCAATTGTCATCTCCACAGGAGCAAAACCGTGATGTCATCTTGATTCATGGGGAGCCTGAGGTATGCAAGAAATTTAAGGAAAAGCTTAATTCGCTGCAATATAAACAAGTTCATATCCAACAACGTGGCGAGTCCCACACTATCTCTTTCTAAAATAGTTTCGTCAGGTTTTTGTAAAATTATGTAGACGTCTAGCTAGAATAATTGATCGTTTTTATTGAAGAAGGCATACTGTTAGAAGTTAATAAACTTTAATTTAGTTGAGACTTACAAGAGGAATTTACAAGATGCATAAACCTCAAAAGGCCACAGGCAAAGCTCTGTGGAAGAAAATTCTTTGGCCTGAAAAGAATTTTTACTTTGTGACCTTTATCTACGCTATTGGAACCAGCCTCCTAAGCTTGGCCATTCCTATCTCCGTTCAGAGTTTGGTCAATACCGTTACCTTCGCTGTGCTTAAGCAACCTTTGATTATTGTCAGTATTTTGCTTTTGAGCTTACTGGTCTTTAGTGGTGTCTTACGTGGTCTACAAGATCTTACGGTTGAATACTTTCAGCGCCATTTCTATGCCCGAATCACGGCCAATATAGCCAATAAGATTTTGAACTCCACCCACAAAAGTGTGAACTCGGTTTCTAAAGGGGATTTGGTCAATCGCTACTTTGAGATTATGTCGGTCCAAAAGCAATCCACTAAACTCTTAGTTGATGGGGTGACTCTTATCCTACAAACCATTACGGGAATGTTCTTACTCGCCTTCTATCACCCCTACTTTCTCGCCTTTGATATTATCCTCATGGGACTCATTTTTATGATGTGGAAGCTCTATGGCCAAGATGCCATCAAGTCTTCCATAGTGGAGTCAAAGGCCAAGTACAAAACGGGAGCCTGGCTAGAGCAGCTTATTTTTAATCGCCATCTCTTTTATGGTAGGAAATCCCACGATGCCGCTATCATGGCAACAGATGGCCATATTAATCGCTACCTCTCAGAAAGGGGCATCCACTTCACTTACCTCTTTAAGCAAATCATCTTTTCCCTGTGTATTTATGCCTTCATGAGTGCTCTTATATTAGGTCTTGGAGGATTTCTCGTTATTGAAGGTCAGCTCACCCTAGGGCAGCTTGTGGCCGCTGAAATCGTAGTGGCGCTCATCCTCACCGGAGTAGCGAAATCGGGCGGCTACTTAGAATCTTTCTATGATGTCTATGCGGGTCTTGATAAGCTCGAAGATTTTGATGCCCTCTTAGTTGACGAAGGTGAAGATGACTTGGCCGAGTTCTCTGATATTTCTCAAGATAAACTAAATCTCGATGGACCTCTGGTTTTCGATAATTCCTTATTCAAAGAAAATGGAAATAACTATAGGCTGGATAAGAGTTTTGAGCCCGGCCTGTGCTACCATATTGTTGTCGACCGAGACCTCACTCAGAGGACATTCTTCAATCTTCTCCACGAGCATATTTCTCCCAAGTCCGGTTTTATCTCCTGGAATCATATCCCTTTTGAAGATATTCCGGTCAAAGATCTAAGAGAACAAATCTATATCGTGGATGCCCCTCGCATTATCGATGGCACCATATTGGAGAACTTAACTTGGAGTCTTGGAAAGGTTACCGAGTCTCAAATTAATCACGTCCTTGATGCCACCCTCTTGAATGATAAAATTTCCACATTCACCAATGGTTTAGATACCGCCATTTGGCACGGTTGTGGTCACTTTAGCTGGGGAGAGTTGGTGCAACTTGAATTTGCCCGTGTTCTGTTACAGAAACCCAAGTGGGTCATTATCTCATCGCTCTTTAACCAATTGAGACCTGAGCTGCAGAAGGCCATCCTTATCGAATTGAAAGATAAGGGTATTGGAATCTTGGCCGTTGGCTTTAATCACGACGAATATGACCACAGTAAAATCCTCTTTGATGGACATATTGAATTCTTCCAAGAGTATGAGAGGTCACCCCATGCATAGTAATAAGAACGACAAGGCCATTAGAAGTAACTACTCAAGCTTGAGAAGAGTGAAAATTCCTTCTTGGCAACAAACTTTTGTAAAACTGCTCTTAATCTCCTTTGCCTTCATGGCCACGGCCATGGTGATTACACCCTGGCAACAAACCTCTACCGGAGTGGGAAGGGTTACGGCCATTGACCCCAATGATCGTGTGCAATTTATAAATGCTCCGGTCTCAGGAAGAATTAACAAGTGGTATGTTAAAGATGGCGATAGAGTCAAAGTGGGTGATCCTATTGTCGAGATCGTTGATAATGATCCCAATTTTGTAGAAAGGCTGGGAATTGAAAGGGATGCCGTTCTAGCAAAATTTGAAGCCTCAAAGACGGCCAGTGAAACGGCCCATAACAATTATGTCCGCCAACAGCAACTCTACGAACAAGGACTCAGCTCTAAACTTACCCTAGAGAAAGCTAAGATTACCTATAAGAAACTGCTCTCTGATGAGGCCTCCGCTGCGGCTTCTTTGGCCAAAGTAGAAGTTAAATTCTCTCGTCAACAGCGTCAGTTAGTGACGGCCGAAAGAAATGGAACTATCCTCAGTGTTCTTCAAGGGGGAGGCTCTGTCTTTGTTAAAAGCGGCGACCAACTCTCTGTCTTCGTCCCCGATCACTTGAGACCGGCCGTTGAAATCTTTGTCGATGGAAATGATTTGCCCCTCATTCAACCGGGTCGTAAGGTACGTCTACAATTTGAAGGATGGCCCGCAGTTCAATTTAGTGGTTGGCCTTCTGTCGCCATGGGAACCTTCCCTGGGGTCGTCTTTAGTGTTGATCCCTCCGTCAATAAGCAAGGCAAGTTTCGTGTGCTCATCTCACCTCCAGAGGATGAAGATGTGCAAGAGGCTTGGCCTGATAATATATACCTGCGCCAAGGAACTCGCGTTGTCGGGTGGGTACTCTTAGATTCGGTAAAACTTGGTTACGAATTGTGGCGACTCTTCAATGGTTTCCCACCAACGGTTGACTCATCTTATACCAGTGAGCTTCACAATATATCGAAGAAGTCTTCGAGTAAGAGTAGCGATGGCGAATACAGTGAATACAGTGAAGACAAAGAGGATAAATGATTAAAACGCTCACACTCCTACTGCTGCCCCTATTGAGTTTGAATAGCGCCCAAGCGAGCGAGGACACTCTCGGTCTTAAGGACGTTCTGCAAAGCACTCGTGACCATGCTCCTAAAGTAAAGATGGCCATGGATAAGATCATCTACTACGAATCCAAGAATCAAGCCGCAAGCGGTGCCTTTGACTCTTCCCTCGATGTAGATTTCTACAATAGAGATGGCGAGTACTATGATGGCAGCTACTACAAAGCAAAAATCACCAAACCCCTTCCCTTCCTTGGGGCAAAAGTCTATGGGGGCTATAAGAACTCTGATGGTAACTTTCCTAGCTATGAAGGTGCGGTTACGACCCTTGATGAAGGAGAAGTCATGGGAGGGGTTTCCCTCTCGCTACTTAGAAACCGCTCAGTGGATGCCAAACGTTTAAAGCGTCGCATCTCCGAGTATGACCTTGAAATGGGTCAATGGAAGCAAAATGATCTGCTCATGGTCATCCAACAAGAGGCCGCCATTGCCTACTGGAAATGGGTTTCAGAGGGGCTTAAATTGCAAGTTGCCAATAACCTGTTACAACTTGCTTTAGAAAGGCAAGACGCATTTGAAAAGCGCATTAAAAAAGGAGACTTGGCCGCGATCTATGCTGCTGAAAATGAGCAGTATATTCTAAAGCGAAAATCTAAAGTGGCCGGACTCAAGGCCTACCTTAAGAATGCGGCCCTCTACCTCTCTCTCTATTATCGTGACAGCAATGGAAAGCCTATTGTCGTTGACGAAACAAAGCTCCCCCCATTGCAGTCCATGCGCGGAGGAATTAGCAATACCAAAGCGAAGAAGAAAATTATAGAAGACAATGGCCATCACAATGAGCTCTTGGCCAAGAACTTCTCTCTTCAGTCTCTAAAAGTAGAAGTCGATCAGCTTAAACAGCAAAATGAATTCTACAACACCCGCTTTCTTCCCAAGCTCGACCTTAAGTATGAATACGCGAAGGATATGGGGGCAGGACCAAAGAACCTTTATTCCGATGATCACAAAATTTATGTGAGTCTCAATATTCCCTTTGAATACAATAAGATCAAAGGAAATGAGAGGGCCAATATGGCCATGCTGAGAATGAAGGAGCGTGAGGTTCAATTTAAGATGGAACAGCTCAATGTCAAACTCACTCAGTTGATCACCAAGATTGATGCACTTGAGGAAATTACCAAGAATACAGAAAGAGAAGTTAAACTCTCCGAAAAGCTTGAATCCAGTGAGCGCCAAAAGTTTCGCTCAGGCGATAGTGATTACTTTGTGGTCAATATTAGGGAGCAAAATACTGCCGATGCTCGCGTAAAGCTAATTGAATCCCTCTTTGATTATCATGAAACAATGGCCCAGTATCGGGCCATCGTCATGGATTTTAAGACACTTTAAAAATGAGTGAAGGCCTATGCCTTCACTTTCGCCACAGCAGCATCAATCATCGCCTGCCTTTGTTCAGGATCGGCCCAACGCTTTTGCGCTTCAGGTGAGAGCTTATGGATCGGATCAAAGTAAGTGAAGAGCTGACCTGGTTTTACATAAGGCGCTTTCCAAACAGAAATGCCGTTTTCCTCATCATAGTACTCATAAGAGGCCACATGGCGCTTCCCCCCTCCACCGGGCAGGTCACAAACAAAGGTCGGGGTATTAAAACCGGCAGTAGTCCCACGCACGGCCTTTTCCAGTTCAATGCCTTCTCTTAGGGTTGTTCTGAAGTGCTCACATCCTGGGACCATATCATGCATATAAACATAGTAAGGTTGAATATTGAGGTAACCCACTTGGCGAGTGAGTTTAACCATCGTGTCCACGGAATCATTGACCCCTGCTTGAAGCACGGCCTGATTCCTTACAGTAATCCCTAGAGAAAAGAGACGATCCATGGCCAGCTCTGACCAGTGGGTGATTTCACGAGGTGAGCTGAAGTGGGTGTGAATGACAACTTGCTTGCCATAGGATTTTCCATACTCGTGCACTTCCTTAAGGGCCTGTACCCAAGCTTCATCACTGGTGATCTTCTGGGGAAAGATGGCAATCCCTTTCGTTGCATAACGAATACGACGAATGTGAGGAATATTAAGCAGGCCTTCGCCGATATACTTTAATTGAGCGGGAGTGAGCATAAAGCTATCGCCCCCAGAGATAACCACGTCTTCAATGAGGGGATTTCTAAGGATATATTCAAAGACATCATCCCACTTCTTTTGGTTGGCCCCATAAGTGGCCTTATCCACAGACTCAGTACTGCCGCCGATGATACGACTACGAGTACAGTAAGAACAATATACCGGACAAATGGTTGTCGGTAAGAAGAGCACTTTATCGGGGTAGCGATGGGTAAGCATAGGCACGGGAGAATCTGTATCCTCCCCTAAACTATCTGCTGCGTAGAAGGGATGATCGGGAAGAAATTGAGACCCTAGGGGAAGAAATTGCTTTCTTAAAGGATCGTCTACATAATTTTCCCAATCGATGAGAGCAAAGATATAGGGAGTGATTCTAATATTCATTGGGGTGATTTTCTGGCCTTCTAAGAGGTCTTCCATCATCTCGGGAGAGCAGAGTTTGCCAAGAACTTTTTGAACTTGTTCTACCTTGCGAATTGAGTTCTTTGCTTGCCAAAGATGATCTCCAAACTCTGCACGAGTCACATTAGACCAGGCCGGAATTTTCTTCCAGAATTCATCATTTCTAAAATTACGATGCTGAAGTTCTGGTATTTTGACTAAGGTTGTTGCCGTTGTTTCGCTCATATAATCCTCACTTTTAATTTCAATATAATTATACACTTAGTTTTCACAGCACTGTGATCAATTCTTTTTATGATCGTTATAAAAGTGCACTCGTGTGAAAACGTTAAGACCTACGGATATAGTGATCTGAAAGTGTGTCTACGGAGGGAGTCGATTGAAAAAGGGGCAAGATATAATAGGAAAAAAGTGGAGAGACCACCGCATCGATGAGCATCGCCAACAGAAATAACATCATGAGCAGTTGAATTTTGGCCGCCATGGGAAGGCTCCAAAAACGATGATGAAAATCGATGAGATTTTGTTTAAGGCTTTTTCCCGATTGCCAGCGAAAGACTTCAATAAGAGGAACTCTAAAGTCCAAGAGAAATTGAGAGGGGCAGCGCGAGCATTGAACAGAAAGGGTCCTTCCCGGACGAATGGGCACGCGCAATTTCTGCCCACAACTGGGACAGTTAAAGACTTTTCTCGTCAATTTATACCATAGGGGTTTCCCTACATTCGCTATTGCTGCCATCTTCACCATTCTATAACAAAGGAGATGGAAATAAAATGAGATATCAAATAAGTCAACTAATATTAACTATTTAGAAACTTTATAAGTGGTGTTATCCTTTTTACTATTAAACTTAAACCATCGGTTTTCCCTTCTGTGAAAAGGTGACCCCTAAAAATGAAACATATGTATAAGAAAGCTCTCCCTATCTTCTCCTTTCTCATCCTCACTCTCTATTGCCCCCATACTTTTGGTGCCCCTAGTGCGGTGGCGAAGAACAAGCTCAATGAATTATGGAAGAAAACAAAGTTCTCTCCCAGCTACGGGCTTAGAGGTGAATATGTCGACAATCAGCAAGTTGAAGCTCGCGTACTAGGGCTCAAACTCTACGCGGATATTGAAGTTCCCTACAGTGATCAATTGAAAGTAGAAATCGGTGGTGGGGCCTTAATGGAAACAGGTTCCAACAGCTCTTTTATCACCAATGAATATGAACCCAACCGCATCTGGATCCTGTCCCATGCCCAGGCGACATACACTCCCTTTCAGGCCCTCAAACTTGAGGCCGGGGCCATCAGTCAAAAAGATTACGAGTCTCCCCTTCTCGTCAGTGCTTCAGCCTTCCTTGGAGCTAGGGAAACGTTAGCTTTGAATTTCTCTGACCAACATCGCCTCTATGTAAAATTACAACAATCCATACCCAACAATCTCAACCTTGTGCAAAGAATTGGAGTTGTAGAAGAAAATGGGACTCCCTATTACTTCAATGAAGCGGTGGGGAT
>JBFHGF010000079.1:0-10414 GCA_041583335.1 Bacteriovoracaceae bacterium | reverse complement strand
TCTTCAAGCTTCTTGAGAAGCTGATCGGTAACGTCAATCTTTCTGTACTTAACACCAGTGAGGTCAAAAATCTTTTTAGAGATACGATTGTATTCTTTATCGTTGTGTTTATCGGAGAGGTAGATCACCTCAGAGACTTTCTTGCTCGCTATAAGTTTTGCACATTCATTACAAGGAAAGAGAGTTACGTAACAGCGAGAACCTTCTAAGTTCTTTGTGGAGTGAAGGATGGCATTGGCCTCGGCGTGAACGACATAGCCATATTTACTGTCTTCGAGGGAGCCTTCTTTGCTCCAAGGAATTTTGGTTTCATCTATTCCCGCTACAAAGCCATTGTAGCCCATGCTGATTTGATGATTATTGTGATCGACAAAAACGGAACCGACTCTGGTGGAAGGGTCTTTTGAGCGAAAGCTTGCAATCATGGCCTGAAGAATAAAGTATTCATCCCAGGACAGGGGAGCTTGTGGGGGTAGATTTTTCATATTTAAACTCTTGTGATTTCGTAAATTCTTTCGCAGGCCTTAAGCACTTCGATTTTATACTTCTCTTCAGCGGCGTAGCGGATATCATCTTCAGCAAAGCGCTGATTGATATTGAGGCCCTTTCTTTCCTCTAGATACTTAAGATCTTTAATGGCCGTGTAGAGGTCAAAAACGGCTTTGATATCCTCTTGTTGGTGATCAATGCCATCATAGATAGGAAGAAGGTTGGCCATCCTAAGACACGCTTCAGAAATCTCACATTGCTCCTGAATAGCGGCAAGGGAGATAATCCTTAAGCTCTCCTTGAGGTCTGCTTGCTTTTGTTGATGCCTTTCTAGAAATTCTTGCTTCTGTTTTTCTTTCTTAGCTTTAATTGTTTTGAGCTGATCCCACTGTAGATAAACAGCGTATCCTAATAATGGAATAAGAAAGGCCAGTGCCACAAAGAAATAGGTTTTATATTCGAGTATGATTTCCCACATGGCGATTATACATTTCCGTTAGGGGCTTGGTTACCATTAGAATTGCCATTGGCATTTCCACCACCGCGGTTGCCATTGGACTTTTTCTTCTTTCGATTCTTGTTATTGAACTTCCCATTCTTTGAGGAAGTTTTCTTTTTTTGATTCTGACCCTTTTGGTCTTTATCCTGGCCTGCCGGGCCAAAGCCTTGGCGACGGCCGGTCTTTTTATTACTTTTTTTCTTCTTCTTCTTTCTAAAAGGCGTAGTAGCGGAGTCCTCTTGAAGGACATTTCCGTTGGCCTCATTTTGGTTGCCCTTATTGGCCGACTTAACGGACTTGAGAACCTTTATAGAGTGATCTTTACGAGTTCTATTCTTCCAATCTTGAAATTCTCTTAGAAGATAGTGCTTGAGAAGACTTGTCTCTCTGACGGGTTTTACAAATGATGGTGTGCAGTCGATTCCAAGGACGGCCTGTCCTGAGATGAAAGCGTGGCCAGAGAGTTTACCTCCATTGAAGAAGTGGCAAGAGAGTTCATCGTCATCGCGACCAGGCCCCATCACCACAAAGTGATCATGAGGGTACTGAGCAAAAGGTTTAACCTTGGAGCGAATTTGTTTCTCTCTTTCCTTCTTAAGGCGGCTGATCAACCTTTGATCTTGTTGATCGATATAAGCAAATTCTTGTTTTTCAATATCGTTGAGCTGAAGTCTTATCCAATGAACAGCATCATCTTTATTCTCTGAAATATAGAGGAGATCGCCTTTACCTTTGAAAAGGGGAAAGGCCCTAAGTGAGAAAGGATTTTCATTGAGGAATACACCCCAAGAAACTTTTCTTTCTTCGAAGTTGAGAGCGGGCTTTAGTTTTCCGATCCTTTCTTCTTTCTTTCTCATGGCCATTAAAGAATCTTTATAAGTGCTGACTTGAAGATCATCGAGTGAAGTTTCGTCATATTTCTCAGCAAAACGAATGAGAAAGCGAGGAAGTTCAACTTTTAAGTTTTCGAAGCGATCGATATAGATCGTCTGACCTTCATTATTAAAGTGCACAACTCCAGGTGTTGCTGTGAGCTCCCCAAGAAAACTGAGATCAAGACCAGGATGGGTTTTATGAAGCTTTGTTAAAGATGGACCATCAGAGGAGTTGTTGCTCTTTTGCTCAAAGTAAGTTCGTTGAAAAAGTTCTGAACAAGCAATGGCATCATCCATAGCTTTGTGGTTAAAAGCCAAGTCAATATCAAGTAATTCACAAAGTGACTTGAGGTCGTAAGAAGCCAATTCGGGGAATTGCTTCATGGCGAGTTTCTGGGTGCACTTTGTTTTTCGATTGTATTCGATGCCCATTTTTTCAAATTCGGTGCGCAGAAGTTCAATATCAAACTCGACATTATGAGCGACAAGAATACAGTCGCGCGTGAGAAGTTCTATATCTTCTGCCACTTCAAAGAATTTAGGAGCTGTTTCTAATTCTTCGGGAGTTATTCCTGTTAGTTCAAGAATATCGTTGGGAACTTCTACTTCAGGGTTAACTAAAGTGGAGTAAGTTTCCTTTAAAGACATATCAACGCCATTGTCCTCAAAAATGAGTACGGCGACTTCAATAATACGGTTATTCGGCCTTGTAGATGATGCTTCTAGATCTATTACAGCGAATCGTAAGGCCTCTGGGGCATCTATTTCGAGCATGGGCACAACTATAGACAGGAATGAGCTGTGTGCCAACTTAAAGATGATACAGATTTTGAAAAAAGAGTTAATTTTTACTTGTGACGTGCGTTAAAGTTTACCTTTTTGAACTTCAATCAGATAACGACGGCTAATGATATCAAATAAACTTTTATCTTTTGGCCCATGATAACCTTGAATGGCCTTACCGCTGGGCCCTCTTAAGACACCTTCTTCATCGCGATAATAAACAGAATCATTGTAGGATCTTTTCTTGTAACTATTGCTTAGACCCGAGAGGGATTGCGATGCGATTCCCGACTCTTGTGATGAAACATTATCTTCAGGACCTCGGTTTAGGTTGGAGTCTTTTTTACGTCTTCGGCGTTTTGATTTCTTCTTTGATAAAGAAGAGGTGGCAGGTTTATTGGCCGCATACTTTTGAATGAGATTGGCCGTTTGCCCAGGCATTGATCCTGTTTGTTTGATGGTGTTGAGAACGGATTGAATTTCTCGACGATTTTGTGACTGGTGCCTTTCAAACCCTGGATAGCGAACCATCGAGCCTAGGGTTTTTTCTGCTGTATCCAAGCAATCCTTTTTCTCGCATTGGCGATAAGCTTCCGCTCTTTCGGTAAGGGATTTCCAAGCATCACTTTTTGAGAGAACACCTGCTATTTCATCCACCTCTAAAGACTGGTCACTGAGTTTAGTAGAGATTTCGTTCAGGCCTTCGGCCATGTCGTCAGAGTCTTGAATAATGGTTTCAAGCTGCGCTCTTACGGGCTCATTTTGAATAAGAAAAGAGCTTTCGTTGTGAAGATATTGCTCACAGAAATCAAAGTTATAAGAGGGGGCGGGGAGATTGTAGAATTGAATTTCATTGGAAGGCATCGAAACGGAATAAATGGCGTTTTGATTGGCGCCACTGGGCGTATTAGATTGGCAGTTACTCAAAAGGCTTGCTTCGGTAGGGATGGCCGCTAAGTTTTGGGAAGAGACCATAGACTTGAGTTGAAAGAAGTCACGAAAAGTTTCGGCCGTCTTCTTTGATCTCATCATTCCATCTTTTTGAAAGCTTCCCGCGCTATTTTGTTTATCATCATTCTTCTGAAAGGTGGCCAGCTTATTATTGAGGTAGGTAATGGAAGAAGCTTCGTCTCCCTTAAATAGTGCCTGTTCGGCTTGGCCAAGAAGAACATTGTCATAGGCGGATTCGAAAGATTCTTGATTGTCGGCCGTTTGATAACTTCCAACATTGGGAGTGATTAATTCAGAGGCAATATACTTAGCCGATAGATCTCCTGCCTGGGCCGCATTGAGCTTGCTGGCCGCAAGTCCTTGAACGAGCTCTATTTCAGCATTGGGATTGCTGGACAAACGGTCCATGGAATTCATGATAAAGGCACTTGAACGGGGATCGGTTTTGGCCGCTGCCCAGTTGTAGTTTCCTTGAAAGTTCATCATATTGGCCACGGCATATTTTTGACCGGTCCCATTGGGAAAGGGGTGATCGGCGATGGCCTCAACATAACTTGTATCTGTAAAGGGAAGGTTGTTGCTAATGGAGTTATTTTTTCCGAGGTCAACAAGTGTTGAGTAGGGAGCTGTTCCTTCCATAAAAGTTGAGAAACGCTCTGATCCCATTTCTAAGGCTTCGGTGTTCAAGATGAGAAAGCTTAAGAGGAAAGAAAGAGATACTTTCAATTAACTTTCACCCCCAAATTCACAGCCACTGCGCTCAACGCCTTCGGGGTCAGCGCAGTATTCACTAATGGCCGAAGATTCAGCATTAGGACACGCCTCTGTTGTGGTTTTTACACAAGACTCCGTTGTTAAGGCCCTTTGCTCTTCAATTGATTTTTGAAATTGCTCATGTTCTTCTGAGATAGAGGGAAGCCCTCTATTTTGCTGTTGCTCTTGCAGCCTTTGGTTGACGATATCTCCTGTTCCAGAAATGAGAGACATAGCATTTTCTCCGGAAGAAGCTGAGTTTGATGAGTCCGATCCTGAACCACTATAGTCGGTTCCCGAAACAATTTCACCTGAGCTTAAACTCACTGTTGGGATGTGGGAACAAAGCCCACCTTCTGCAAATTTATTGAAGCCTTGTCCGGCCATGGGAAGGGAGCCGGTATTTTGTGAAGGAGGACCTTCGTTGTGAAAGTAGAGCCAGGCGCCTCCATTTTCTTGAGCGTTAATTCCGTTGGAGCCATCGCTGCCCATATAATTTAAGCATAGAGATTTCATGGCATGCCTCTCTAATCCCAAGCAACCTAGAGTGGCCGGGCAAGGGGGCGAATTACAGGCATAGAAATCATGAAACTTATAAGTTTCATTTTGCATAGGTGTACTAAAGTAAAATGAGGTGAGGGCAACCCCTTCAGGTAGACCTAGTTGATCGGCCAAATTTTTATAGACGGAGGGATCCTTACACTTTCTCTTGGGAATGCAGGCTTGACCATTACTTACTTCTGCGACTCCATTTCTCCTCTTACATAAATCGGTATCCATACTTACACTGCGATCATTTTGACCGTTATTGGCAAAGCGGGAGGCATAGCCAGACCATAGTTCTGTCGCCATTCCTCCTTTAAATGTTCCAATCCACATATTGGCAGAAGTGTCTTGGCCAGAAATTCCCTCGGCGATCACAAGTACGCAGGGACACTCCGATGATGAACACTGAGACATGTAGGAAGTAAGCGCTCCTTGCCAGACCTCACTGCTGATTCCTCCTTGAGGAGCGGACAGCAGTGTATTGAAGTCGGCGTATGCGAAGTTCATGAAAAAGGTAAAAATAAATATGACGAGTTTTACTCTTAAAATTAAATATTTCATTTTTATAAATAAACCCTTTGTATTCTTTCTTTTCGGAAGGTTAGTGTCCTTTCTTAATTGTAAGGCCGATTTCAAAGGAGATTGTTTAAGTTATTGAAATGAGATTGTGGGGAAGGGGGGAGTTACCTATTTTTAGAAGGATAGAGTCTTTTGAGCCTGTCTAAATCTGTTGGCGTTGGTCGCTCAAAGCTCTGGGAAAAGGGCGTTCCGTCTACACGAACCATGCTGTAGTCACTGGTATTGCTAAAGGCCCTAGAGTCATAGAGCATGATGGAGTTAAATTCGAAGACGGTAGCGTTTAGGTCGCGAAGCTCTTGGGGATAACTTTCAACGGAGAACTTTTCAAATTGTGCCCAGTTTTCTTCATCAATATTCTCCCAGAGAACTTCTATGAAATCATCGCGATCAGGTCTATTTTGTTCGTGGAAGAAACCAAGCACATGAAAGAACTCGTGAAAGATCTCTTTCTCTCCGCAACCTGGTGACAGACTGACGTTTGTGACACCAAAACGAAAACCGACATTGGCGTAGCAGTGCTGGCCTCCTCTCTTAAAAAGAACAAAGTTATCTTCATCTTCTTTTCGCGGATGAATATCTAGATGTCCCCAATCATTGAGGGATTGAATGATATTCTTAATGGTTTCAACTTGAGTCGGATCATCTAGAGATTTATCGATTTCATAGGGAATGCTTCCCTTTGGCCATAGTTGAGGTGGGGGAATATTTAAGACTTTATCCCCTGACTGATACGCATCGAGATCATCTGCCGAGCCAACAATTAAATCACCATAGGCAACGATCATATCATCGTCGACCTTTACCGAGCGGGGATAAATCTTTCCTTGAGGATCCGTTTGAGCAACGTGGCGCTCATCCAGGGGGGCCGCTGCAGACGAAATTGATTTCTTCGCTGGAGTTTTCGGTTCTATTTTCTTTGGTTTAATGGGGGGGCGATGAGGGGAGGTTTTTAAAGGTTGATTTTCTTTCTCTCTAGGGCCTTCTTCTTGGGTGTAGCCTTCATACTTCCCAGTAGAGAAATCTTGAGAGTCTTCACTGAGGTAAACCTTGTAGCTGAGAGCGAAGATAAGAAGTAGAGTTGAAAAGACAAAGAGTTTTTTCATGGAGAAATGAAGAGGCCCAACATTCGCTGGGCCATACCTTTAATTTTTTAATTTTTTCTCTCCTAAGTTAGTTTAGGAAAGTGGTTCAAAGACCTATAATTGTAGTATAGCTTTACCAATTTAACGATAACAGGTCTAGTTAATATGGGCCTGAGAGACAAGAAAATCTATTTCTTAAGAAAGTAACTTGCTGCGATGCTTTATGTGGTGGAAAATGCTTGTATGAGAAGCTATTCTAAACCTATTACAATGAAGTAATCTTTACTAATCCTCCAAGGAAGAACCCATTTCATGAATAAATTGAAAGGCCATAAGCAATTTTCTCTTATTTTTGCGACCCTAAAAATGGCCTTGGCCACCTTTTCTAGCCGTATCTTAGGTCTAGTGCGCGAGCAAGTGATGGCGGCTACTTTTGGTGCCTCGGGAATTACAGATGCTTTTACCGTGGCCTATCGGGTACCCAATATGTTGCGTGACCTCTTTGCGGAGGGTGCATTTAGTTCGGCCTTTGTTCCGGTGTTTACGAAGGCCCGATTGGAAAGTGAAAAGGCTTCTCGAATTTTACTTTGGTCTATGTCTGTACTTTTGGGACTTATGACTTTGGCCATTGCTACTGCCGTTATTATCTGGGCACCTCAGGTGGTTAGGCTTATGACGGATGATCAGTTCATCGCTGACAGTGAGCGCTTTACCATCACGGTACAGATGGTACGTATCATGGCACCCTTTCTTACGCTAGTGAGTTTGGCGGCCCTTTTTATGGGAGCTTTAAATTCACTGAAGGTTTTCTTTGTTCCTTCGTTGGCCCCTGCACTTTTTAATATCATCATGATTGCTTCTATGGTTATTTTGCCTCCGTACGTAGAAGAGCGAGGAGTTCATCCTATTATTGCCCTCGCCATCGGTGTGATCGGTGGGGGATTTGCGCAGATGTTGATCCAAGTGCCTCTACTTTTCAAAAAGGGATTTGGCCCAACAGGTGAGTGGGAATTGATTGGTCCTTATACTAAGAGCATCCTCAACCGCTTGGGCATTGGAACCGTTGGTGTCGCTGCAACTCAAATTAATATTTTGATTACGACCATTTTAGCAACAGGAACTCAGTTAGGTGCTGTGAGTTGGCTAACCTATGCTTTTCGGCTCTTTCAGTTTCCGGTAGGGATTCTGAGTGTTTCCATCGGAGGCTCAAATCTTGTTCACTTCTCAGAAGCATGGAAGGCCGGAGACGAAGAAGAGGCCAAAAGAACTTTAGGAACCAGCTATCTCTTTAGTTGGTTGGTGATCCTTCCCGCTTTTGTTTTGATTATGGGACTTGCTCATGAAACGGTTCATTTAATTTTTGAGAGAGGGGCCTTTTCTAGTCGTGACACAGCGCAAGCGGCTTTGGCCTTACGCCAGTACTTATGGGGTCTTCCCTTCTATGGGCTCTATAAAATCTTTGGCCCAACATTCTTCAGTATTGATCGACCGAAGATTCCGGTGCTCATCTCAATTACGGCCATTGGTGCCAATATTATTTTCTGCATACTGATGGTTCCTCATTATGGTTTTTCTATTTTGGCTCTAGGGACGAGCTTTTCCATGATGCTCAATTGTTTGCTCCAGTCACTTTATTTACACAAGCACCTTAGACTAGGGGCGAAATTCTTTATCAACCTGCGCTTGATTAAATTCTTCTCGGGAGCAGTGGGGGCCTGGTTTGTTTTGGCCTGGATTCGTCCGATGCTCTATGACTTTTCTGCGCCCCTTTTGGTACGCTGTGTCCAGTACGCTTCATGTTGTGGGGCCGCCGTTTTAGTTTATATTGCTGTGCTCTTTGTGCTTGGAGAGTCGAAGAGTCTAAAGTCTTTTCTCAATAAAAAGAAATAAATCACTAATTCTATGCTTGTAGGACTTGCTTCAATTCGATAGACTGAAATTAGTATGTTATAAGACCTATTTGTTGGGTTATTAGAGGATGTGTTCATGAGAACTGATTTTGACACGCTACGTGCCCTGTCTATTTATACAACGAATGTATTGGCAGAGAATGGAATTATTGAATTTGATATTTCCAATAGAGAACCTCTCATCGAGGCCATGGCCACTGAATATGGAGTAAGTTTTGCGACTGACGAAGATATTCGTGAACAGGCCATTGAAGAAGTTGAAGATAAAATGGGGGTTGATAACCTTCCTGAAGATGTTACTGAAAGTGAAATGTTCAACCATGCTAGAAAGGAAATTATTAAGTCTTTCTCTGGTGAGAATATTTCAGGTCTATACTTAGTTGAAAGCTTGCACCAAGCTGCTAAGCGAATGACCTCTTTCCTTATGGAGTGTGATCTTATTGATGACGTCTATGGAACGGATGAAGATATTCATGCTTTTCTAGTGAGAAAGATCAGAAGTTTCTCTTCAAAAAGAAATTAACCAAAGTACTTAAAATGATTCTTAAAAAAAGGGCTCCATTTAGGGGCCTTTTTTATTTGTGCTTTTTCAATGAGAACATCATCTCTTCAAAATAGGGGCCTTCCACTAGACCATTGAGAACAGAAGATAGGCTTGTTGCAAAGAGGCATGAGTTCTCAAGATGATTGCGTACCAAAAAGGCATCGAGGTAGCGCCTCTCAATTCCAGACTGTGTTGCCGTTCCCTCAATGCGAACCACTTCCCATTCACCTTTTTCAAATTCGGGTAGATTTTTAAAGTCTTCTGGCGTCTTCATATCAGAAGCTTCGAGATCAAAAACTATCTCCATTGCTTCAATACGATTCTTAAAATCTTCTTCTAGACTGATCTCTTTATTGAGGTGGTCTTCGTAGTAGAGGTCGGCCGCCCACTCGTAGCGTGTATCAGTTCTCTCCCAGCGAACATGATGAGGCTCCTCTAGAGTAACTCCCCACCATGAAGGGTAGTGGAGTTCAAACTCATGAAAGAGAAGTTCTTTAGCATTTTCTAAGAAGGTGCTCTTCTCCTCTTTGATGACAATAAGAGTGTAGAGGAGCGCAACAAGAATAAGAATAAGAAAGAGCCAACTGCCCCAGTGATCAATGAACATAGGGGCCATATTGCCCGAGATTTCATGTCCTTGTAAACATGATTGAGATTATCTTTATATGTGTTTTCAGTTAGTTATCATCATCTAGTGTCGTTAAATAAGAAAGTCTTTAGGTAGGCTAAAGTTATTCTTCGAGTTCTCCGATAGTTACGTAGAGAACTAATAAAAAGTCTTCAGATTTGTGGTGATGGAAGACGCATTGGAGCTAGATTATGAGCTTTAAACAGAGAATAAATTTAAACGTAAAACTTCACAGTCGAACTATACTGCTGGGATTGATGACTCTATCTTTTTTCCAAGCAGAGATGGCCAAGGCTCAGAGTGGATTTGAATATTGTGATGATATCAATGAAAACCGTTATCCAACTGAGTATCAGGCTTGTCTGAGAAGTGAGATTGCGGGGAACGCGGGTGTCGATTGTGTGGAATGTTTATTTTCTCAACAACAGAAATCAAATCCATGGCTTGAAGCTTTAGGAATTGTGGCCGGTCCACTTGCTTACTTTGGTTCAGCTTATGTTGGAGCTAAGTACCAATATAAATCACAAAAAGCTTGGGCCAGTGCTTATGAGTCTGGTTACAACGCTTGTACTTCACAATTTAACTCAGCTCTTGATTACAATATTTCTTCAGGAGCAACTTCATATACTGCGGATGAAATGTCCGGTCTAATGGGATCTTGTAACGGAAATGGACTCGGTCTATATGCTGGCTACGGTGGACTCCTTGGAAATGGTTATGGAGGATTTGGAAACCCTTATCTAAGCGCCGGTTACTCTGGAGGCTTTATGGGTGG
>JBFHGF010000078.1:0-10475 GCA_041583335.1 Bacteriovoracaceae bacterium | reverse complement strand
CTCAACGAGTATATGGATGATATTTGTATGGATACATACTGTGGTGGCGATATCAATTTCTATGCTCAAGGAATGGAGTGTTCCTCTGAAAGTGAGTGCTCGATAACTTACCTTGCGAGAACGTGGAGTGAAGCCCTGAATACTTTTGATGCTCCTTTATTGCGTGCGCTCCAGGGAAAAACAAAGAAGTTCTATGATTTGAATTCACGTCTTCATTTTGGAGATTATGAAGTTGTAAATGAAGAGGGCGAAAAGTACGCTCAAACGACGATCACTTGCTCTTTCTATAACTTAAATACGGAGTCTCTGATGAGTGAGTATGAAGGTGATAAACAAGAGTATCTCTATATGACGATTCTAGATTCTTGTATCAGCCCAATTGAATCATTGATTCTTAACTTTTAAGGGTTATCGTTTTGAAACTCTGGCCAAATTTGAATATCATCTTTGGTCAGTTGAGACTTAAGATTCTTAAAGAATTTATATGGCCACTTCTTTTGGACCATATTGATAATCCATGAGGGAATATTTCCTTTGAAGTCTGTGAGAAGAGTGATTTCAAAAAAAGTTTCCCCTGCACTTAACCCTTTCATGTAAACAGACCCAATATAAGTATGACCGCGGACGTAATCAGAGTTGAGAGGAGCTTTTTTGTGTTCAATAGAAGTCATGTCAATAAAGAGAGTATTGTCTTCCTTGTTGTAGCGTCCTTTATTTAAGATAACAAAAGCACGATCATGAAATGGCCAAGGAGCATCGTAGAGAGTGTACTCAACTCTTTCATAAGTACTGACTTTTTCCACAGTGTAGGCATCAAGTAGTTTAGGGATCCATTCTTTTTTTCTTTCTGTGGTGGCCAAAACAGAGAGAATGCGAGGAAGAGAGTCGTGAATTATGGTGTTGGCCTTAATGGGGATAATTCCGGTTTCTTCGTGACGAGGAGCTGTAAAGATTTTGATTTGATCCTTTTCTTCTTTGAGTTTCCAAGTAAAGTCATCAGGATGCATGGAAAAGCTGTTGAAGCTTATAAAGAAAGTAAGTATGACAAACAGCTTTTCCATAGAAAATCCTTTTACCTAAGGTGTCGGGTATTGCTCTAATGAACGGGCAAAAACAGTGTCTACATGTTTCATGTAGATATTTTTAATTTCTTCGAAAGTAGGCTTAGGAAGATCAATCTCGTGACCTTGCTCTTTCATTGTTTTTACGAGGGTTTCGTGGAAGACTTCGGCGCTACCTGCTTCTGAGCCAGCAAATGCTCCCTCTTGAACAAAGTAATAGAGATCTTCTCTTTTGATATCTGTTTTTTCAATGAGGTGGTGTAAATAATAGCTGGAAAGGTAAGTATGGCCTTCCATTACACGGGCTTCAATTTTTTCGTTATGAAACACGAGATCACGAACAGTATCGCTTAGTCGAGTAACGGCGTAGTAGAGAATTCCGAAGTTATCGGGAAGCATAAAGCGCTCTGCACTGGAGTGAGAAATATCTCTTTCATGCCAAAGCACAATATTTTCTGAGGCGACAACAGTGTGAGAGCGTAGCATACGGGCCATACCAGTAAGGTTTTCTCCACTGATGGGGTTTTTCTTATGGGGCATCGTTGAGCTTCCTTTTTGGCCTTTTTTAAAGCCTTCATGGAGCTCTCCCACATCGGAGCGGTGGAGGTGTCTGATTTCTACGCAAAGCCTTTCAATCGCCGAACCAATAAGGCCATGGATATTGATGAGTTTAGCGATACGGTCACGTGGAATGACTTGGGTTGAAACAGCTTCTACTTTTAGGCCCAATGTTTCAGCGGCCCTTTTTTCTTGATCAGGGTTGAGGATGGTGTAGTTTCCAACGGCTCCTGAGAATTGAACGGTAAGTTCATTTTCGTAGAAGTCTTTGAGTTCAGAATAACGTCTAGCAAATTCATTATAGTGACCCAGAAGTTTTTGACCAAAGCTCATGGGCTCGGCATACATACCATGGGAGCGTCCCATGCAAATGACATTTTTCATCTCTTCAGCACGGTTCTTTAGGGTACGGAGCAATTGCTCATAAGCAGGAATGACTACTTCCATGCTTTTCTTCATTTGAACCACTGTTGCGGAGTCAATGATATCAGATGAAGTTACTCCAAAGTGGAAGTACTTTCCTGTCTCTGCATCGAGGTTTTCTGTAATGGAAGTGCAGAAGGCAATGACATCGTGGCGAGTCTTGGCCTCAATTTCGTTGATGCGATCGGGATCAATCTTGGCCGTTGATCTGATTTTTTCACTGGTTCCCACGGGAACCATTTCACCTTCAAGACTTTTCAAAATGGCCAATTCAACTTCTAGATAAGTTGAGAATTTTGCGTGTTCATCCCATAGGGAGGAAATCTCTGTTTTGTCGTACCTTGAAATCATAGTGCTTACTCCAAATATAATTTAAAAATAAAAACTTAAATCAAATCCAAATGTTAGCCAGGTAAGGGTATGAGCTCTAGCTGAAGATGTTTCTTGATCAAACTCTGAGGCCCTCTTTATACTGGCCAGGTGGTAACTCATTTTTACCCCATAATGCATGGTTCGGGTAGAGCGACGGTGAATTCCAAAGTCGGCCTTTAGTCCTGGTCCAGAGTAGGTTTTATCTCTAAAGGTCTGATTGAAAGAATACCAACCAATACCTGCCGCAGTAGTGGTAAAGATTTTTTCCGTGTCTAAGAGATGTCCGATCCAAGAATCGCGATAGGATATGGAGCCTCCAAAGGCGGTAACAGTATCCTCTGAAGTGAGAATATCTTCTGTGGCTGCGCCTTCCGCAGGGTTGTTGGCCGTTAGATCTTTAAAGTTTCCTGTGGTTCTAAAGCCGAAGAGCTCAAACCACAATTCATTAAAGCGATGGGCGTAAATGGCCTCAAAAGTTTGAACATCAGTTAGGGCAGTAAGGTCACTATTGACGTGGTAGAGAAAACTGAGACGATTTTGATCAGAGTCTGTATTATAGTCTTTCATGAATAGACCCGTCTCGGAGTCTCTTTTTTTGATTACTGCACCTTCTTTTAGGCTATCGATTTCTTCGAGATCGTCCTCGGTAAAAGTTGTGGTGAGGTCTTCATCATTGCCAAACTCTTGGGCCAATAGGCTCATCGAAATAAAGCTTGTGCAAAAGAGTATCGTTAAAAGTTTAATCATTTCTTCGCTCCCGCTGGAGTGCCTAATTGTTCAAAGCTCTTTCCTGGAAATTCATCAACCCCCATTTGTTGGGCTAGGAGAACTTTCTCTCGGGTATGGAGGTAGTAGAGTTCGGCCAACGCCACTTGTGAGGACACTGATTCCAAAAGGGCATCTTGAAAATTGATATATGAAGTTTTTCTATTGAGGTAATTCTCAAGGATGACGTCAAAGGTTTTGGTGTTGGTGGCGTTGGATGCTTCAAGAATTTTAATCTGCTGCTCGTAGGTTTTTATACGATAGTAAGAGCGTTGGATCTCCGAGTTGGCCAAGTGCTTGGCCTGGGCCAATTGAGAGTAGCTCAAGTGCCTTTGAATATCTTTTATCTCTGTTGTTCGAGAATTGAGAAATCCGCCAACACCAGTCAAACTCCAAGTTGCGTTGAGTGTGGCCACAATATCAATATTGTTGCCGGCATCGTTGCTATAGCGGGTTTGATTAAAACCTGGGCCAAATTTATGGTTATAGGCGCCAAGGTTCACGGTGAACTTAGGAAGAGGAAGGTTTTCTCTTTGTTGGATTTCATAAGTACGCTTGGCATTTCTCACTTCTTTGGTGGATTCTAAAACGCCAGGGTTATTCTTGGCCGCAATAGTGACGGCATCATTCATAGGGATTTGAATCCGTTCGTAATTGAGGTCATCTTTAAGAATGTAGGATGTCCCAGGCTCATCAGCGATGAGAAAGGCCATCTCTTCTTCGGCAACACGCAGTTGATTGGCCGCCTGTTGAAAATTATTTTGGGCCAAGAGGTATTCCGAGCGCGCTTGGTAGTATTCTTGCTTGGAGACTTTTCTGATCGCTACTTTTTCACGATTGTAGCGATAAATGAATGAAGCGTGACGTAGCTGTTTGCGATAAGCGCTGACAGATTCATTGAGATAGACCAATTGAAAGTACTTGATGATGGCCTCATTTCTAAGGGCACGCCTTTGTTCAAGAAGGTAACGGGTGGAGCGTTTATAGCTCTCTTTATCATTGAGGTATTGGAGGTAGTCCTTTCCCCAGTTGAAGATAGTGTAATCACCAAAGTCGATACCTACGGTGGCATCGGGAACTCGCTCGAAGCCGCCGGCTTGATTACCCGCCTTGAGTCGGCCTTCGCGTTGGCTATCCGCAGACATGGTTAAGCGCAACTGCGGCATCCAGAAACCATCTTTGGTATTGCCCCAATTCAAATCAAGAATCTCTTTTGAATAGTCCCTTTGATTTTGAGCGTAGTTGGCCCGTAAAGATTGTTCGATCACGCCGGTGAGGCTAATGGCCTTTTTAGAGTCTTTGATGGATTTATTGCGGTATTTGGTCAAGCTTTGAACGGAGCCCCCGCGTTTCATGGATTGGGCGTGAAGAGGGGTGCAAAGCAAGGACGCAAAAACATAGAGGATCGTGAGTTTACGAAAGTCCAAAAGTTTTCCCTTTTTTGTGTCGGTTCGTGTGTTGTGTTCTTCGAGAATTGTAGAACGAATGAAAGGGTCGGACAAATCATTTGTTGACGACTAAGGTGTTCTATTTGTCGTTTAAAGAAGAAGGTAGTGAAGAGGTTAGAGAGTAATGCCGGGACAACCTTTGCGAATGATGCTCTCTTCACGATGTTGAATCTGGTTGAGTGTATGGCGCAGCTCACGACTTAGGCCTTTAAAGTTTTTGCGCAGTTTCTCAACAACGGTTTTTCTTTCGGGAGGCGTTATAGAAATGAGTTGTTTGTTGCGTTGAATGAGGTCCATGATTTTTTGCTTATGTTCAACTTTGAGGTTTCTCTGCTTCATCAGTGCGTCACAGCGGCGAGAGATCGAAGGATCGGTGATGATAGTCTTCCTCAAGTCGTCTGCAGCATGCACCTGTCCATTGAGGAGCCCCGCGATATAAATAACGAGAATAGTCAAAGCTAAGGCGAGTATTTTAATCGGGATTAACGGTTTTTTATACATATTGTCAGGATAACATAACTTGGCCAAATCAATGGGTTGATGGTAATTTCTTTCCTTTAGATAAGTTCTTTAAAGGAGAGACTTTTATGGCCGAGACCCGGGCCTTAATCCTTATTCCTGCGCGCTATGCATCCACGCGTTTTCCCGGCAAACCGTTGGCCATGATTTCAGGAAAGAGTATGATCGAAAGAGTCTACCAGTCCTGTGCCTCCCTCTCTGATACCCTAAAAAAAGAAAGAAGCTCAAAGAATCTCTTTGTCGAAGTTGCTGTCGTGACAGATGACGAGAGGATTCAATCTCATGTGGAAAACTTTGGTGGCAAGGCCATTCGTATCGATGACGATGTTCCCAGTGGAACCGAGCGAATTCACTTGGCCTATGAGCGCTACTATGCTGAAGGGAACTTTGATTTTATTATCAATGTTCAAGGTGATGAGCCTCTATTGCTTGGTGATGACCTCTTGGATCTTCTTTGTTTTCACCTGCAACATCCCGAGTATCACATTACGACTTTGATTAGACGTATGGATGACTTTACTGATTTTAAAGATCCCAATCGTGTAAAGGCCGTTTACAATAGTGTAAATGGTCATTGCCTCTATTTTTCGCGCTCTCCTGTTCCTTATTCAAGGGAGGAAGGAGAGCTTAAAAGTTGGTTCCTTCATATTGGTGTCTATTGTTATAAACCGGCCGCTCTCGATGCTTTTTGCTCTCTTGATGAAGGAGAGTTGGAGAAGATTGAGAGGCTCGAGCAACTGCGTGCCCTTGGTGCCGGAATGAGCATTGGGGCCACTGTTATTGATCATGAATTAATTGGTGTTGATACACCTGAAGATATAGAACGTGTTGAAGGAGTCATTAAGTGAATACCCCAATGGTAAACCGCAAAGCTTCCAAGAAGTTTATTTTTATTACAGGAGGAGTATCCTCTTCCCTTGGAAAAGGATTGGCCGCTGCTGCTGTAGCTTCATTGCTTGAGCGCAGAGGAATAAAAATAAATATGCTTAAGATGGATCCCTATATTAATGTTGATCCAGGAACAATGAGTCCTACTCAGCACGGAGAGGTTTTTGTTACCGACGATGGAGCGGAAACCGACCTCGACCTTGGGCACTACGAGCGCTTTACTTCCCTTACTCTAAGTCGTCAAAGTAACTTTACGACGGGCCAAGTTTATATGAGGGTGATTGAAAATGAGCGCGAAGGGAAGTACCTGGGAAAAACGGTACAGGTTGTTCCTCATATTACAGATGAAATTAAGCGAAGAATTCATATTGCTGCTGAGGGAGCCGATCTCCTTCTTGGTGAAATTGGGGGAACGGTTGGAGATATTGAATCCCTTCCATTCATGGAGTCGATTAGGCAATTTGCTCAAGATGTTGGTCCGGAAAATGTGCTCTTCGTCCACCTGGTATTAATTCCTTACTTGAGTGCAGCGGGAGAGTTGAAGTCAAAGCCAGCTCAACACTCGGTAAAAGAGTTGAGATCAATTGGTCTTACTCCTAATCTTATTATTTGTCGTAGTGACCGTGAAATTGAGCCTTCGATTATCGATAAAATTTCACTCTTTTGTAATGTTCCTCGCAATCATGTATTCAGTTCGATTGACTTGGATTCGATCTATAAAGTTCCGCTTAGTTTTCATCGTCAAGGCCTTGATGAAAAGATTACTGAGCTGCTGGGAATGTGGACGTCTGCACCGAATATTAAAGATCTTGAGAAGGTGGTTTATAACTTCGATAATCCTCTTAAGAAAGTTCGCATTGGAATCGTGGGTAAGTACACCGAACTTATCGAATCCTATAAGTCATTAGATGAAGCTTTAACTCACGGAGCTTTGGCCAATCAATTGCAAATAGAACCGGTCTACATTGACGCTGAAGAGATTGAAAAGGCTAAGGATAAATCCGATATCCTGGGCGGAATTCAAGGAATTCTCGTTCCTGGGGGATTTGGGGAAAGGGGAACTGAAGGAAAAATTCAGGCCATCCGTTATGCTCGTGAAAAGAATATTCCATTCTTTGGAATTTGTTTGGGGATGCAGCTCGCGATGATTGAATTTGCTCGCCATGTGGCCGGAGTAAAAGAGGCCACGAGTCAGGAATTCTCTAATAAAGGAGAGCCTGTCATCCATTATATGAAAGGGCAAAGTGAAGAGGGAGCAAAGGGAGGTACCATGAGACTGGGTGCCTATGCTTGCCATTTGGAAAAAGGAACCCTTGCGCAAAAAATCTATGATCAAGTTGATATCAGTGAACGCCACCGCCATAGACTTGAAGTGAATAACGACTATGTTGAAGAATTAAAGAAGAAGGGGATGGTTATTTCTGGGGTTAATAAGGAACTTAACCTTGTTGAAGTGATTGAGCTTGAAAATCACCCTTATTTTATTGCTTGTCAGTATCACCCCGAATTTAAGTCGAAGCCGTTTTCACCTCACCCACTTTTTAGAACCTTTATCGAAGCTGCGGGGAAACTAGTATGAGTTTTATGATTTTTAGCGGACCTTGTGTCCTTGAAAGTGAAGAGTTAGCACTCGAGATTGCTCAATCTTTACAGGAACAACTTAAGCCTTTTGCCGATAAGGTCGAACTTACTTTTAAAGGCTCCTTTGATAAGGCCAATAGAACAAGTATCAACTCTTATCGTGGGCCTGGAATTGAAAAAGGTCTTAAGATTATGGAGACCGTTAAGGCGAAAACGGGTCTTCCTGTGATTACTGACTTTCATCTTCCTGAACAAGCTGAGGAAGTCGCCTCTGTTTGCAATGTCTTGCAAGTACCGGCCTTTCTTTGTCGTCAAACGGACATGATCATTGCAGGTGCACAAGCCTGTAAGAAATATGGGGGAACCCTTAAAGTTAAGAAGGGACAATTCTTAAGTCCTGAAGAAACCAAAAATATTGTGGATAAGGCCGAAAACTTTATCTCTAAGGATCAGATCCTTCTGACTGAGAGAGGGTCTTCGTTTGGTTACAATAATCTTATTGTTGATATGGCCTCATTTTCCATTATGAAGTCCTTTGGGGTGAAGACGATTCACGATGCCACCCATTGTGTGCAAAGACCCGGTGGTCTTGGTAGCGCCACTGGTGGAAAGAGGGAGCAGATTCTTGTCTTGGCCCGTGCTGCTGTCGCCGCTGGGGCGGATGGAGTCTTTATGGAGTGTCATCCCAATCCTGATAAGGCCCTTAGTGATGCCGCAACTTCTTTGGAGTTAACGAAAGTGGGAGGGATCATCGATTCTCTGCTTAAAATTCACGAGGTGCTTTAATGGAACTTCGCGATCTCAAAAAATTATCGCAAGACTATAAAGAACAACTTAAGAAAATTAAAGTCTGTGCCTTTGACGTTGACGGTATTTTAACTGATGGACGTGTTTGGTGGGCCGGAGAAGAGGTGGGCTGGAACCGAGCTTTTAACATTAGAGATGGCTATGGGATGAAGGTTCTACAAAGGGCCGGTTATAAAGTTGGGGTTATCTCTGGTGGAAATAGTGCGGGCTTGCGCAAGCGCTTCGTTGAAAACCTTGGTCTCGATTTTATGTATAAAGGTTCCGAGGATAAACGTGGAGCATTTCTTGAGTTGATGAATGAAGGCTTTGCTGCTGAAGAAATTCTTTATATGGGTGATGAACACTTCGATATGCCTCTTCTCAAAAAAGCCGGTTTTTCCGCTACGGTTCCTGAAGCCTGTGTAGATGTTAAAGATGTTGTTGATTATGTAACTCAGATTGAAGGAGGCAGGGGAGCTGCACGTGAAGTGATTGATCTTCTTCGCTATGCTTGTGATATTTATCCCCAGATCCCCGATTTTGAAGAGTAAAGGTAAGCTTAAAGAATATGAAAAAAATTGATACGCACAAATTAGATAAAATGAGGGAGCTTTTGCGAACGCAGGAGCATTGGCCTTCTTTGTATACGTTTAAGTTTATTGTTCCCGTGGCCAAGCTTTCGGATATTTTGGGACTCTTTCCCAATGAAGAGAAACTTGAATCTAAGCCCAGTGCAAAAGGGAATTATATTGCGGTAACTGTTAAGAAAGTCATGAATAATGCAGATGATGTGATTAAAGTTTACGAGTCTGTATCGGTAATTGAAGGAGTGATTTCGCTCTAGTCATAAATATTTATGAGCATCTTTTGGCAAAGGAATGCAGTGATGACAGTGGTAAACAGTAAGAAAGACAAGAAAGACAAGAACGACAAACCAACCCCCCCCTCCAAAAAATATAAAAAGGCCCTCGTAGTAGGAGCCGGTGCTTTTGGTACTGCTGTGGCCACTGTTTTGGCCCAGAACTTCGACTCTGTTGTTCTCAAAGTTCGCTCTAAAGATGTTTATGATGCCATTAAGTCAGGAGAGAACTCTGTCTACCTTCCTGGCCTACCTATTCCCGATAATCTATATGCCGCTCTTGAGTGGGAAGAAGTTGATGCTCATGGACAAGAGGACTATGAGTTAATCGTGAGTGGACTTCCCACTGCAGGAATCACTCAATTCTATGAAGAAAACTATGTGCGTTTTGTACGCTACTTTGAAGATGGAGTACCTCTTGTTTCGCTATCAAAAGGGATTGACCCCGAAACCCTAGAGATGGCAGATGATCTCTTCTATGAATTATTCTCTAAACATCGTGAGCTCTTTACCTTCTTATCTGGCCCAAGTTTTGCCAAAGAGATTATGATGGAACAAATTACGTTGGCCACATTGGCGGGACGTAATCGTGAGGTATTAGTACGAGTGACTGAAATGCTAGAAGCTCCCTTTTTTAAGTGCCTAGGTAGCTATGATGTTAAAGGAGTTCTCCTGGGTGGTGCTCTGAAAAACGTTATCGCGATTGCCGGCGGGATTATTGAAGGACTAGGTTACAACCACAATACACGTGCGGCCATGATTACCAGGGCCATTGCTGAGATGTTGCGTTTTGGCCGTGTCTTTAGTGCTCGTTCAGAAACATTCTACGGTCTGTCGGGAATGGGAGATTTGATTTTAACGACGACGGGTGGCCTTTCTCGAAATAAGACATTTGGATTGGAAATTGCTAGAGGCCGAACTCCCGAAGAGATTATCGATAGTCAGCGTACCGTGGTCGAAGGGTATAAGACGGCAAAGGCGGCCTACTTGCTGGCCGATAAGTACAAGATTAGGGCCCGTATTTTTCAGGGTGTTTATAAAGTTCTCTATGAAGGTGCAGATGCTAAAGAGGTGATCGAGCAGATGATGAGAGTACCTTCTAAATTTGAAGTAGATTCCTGATTTCAGGCGTTTATTAACTATTCCTCACGACAAATTTGTTATAAAGCACTTTAGTTTGAGTCTCCCTTTCCGATAAGTTTCGGGTAACTAGGG
>JBFHGF010000077.1:0-10482 GCA_041583335.1 Bacteriovoracaceae bacterium | reverse complement strand
GCCAAAGTAAAAATAGAAGCGATTACTGAAATACCAGGATCCTTCTGCGTAAATGCAAAAAACTTCTCTGATATTTTAAGAGAGTTACCTAACTCAAGCTTAGAATTAAAAATTGATGATAATGAAAATACTTTGAAGATTGATTGTGGAGATATCCACTTCACTCTTTTGATTTATAAAAATGAAGATTTTCCACAATTAGTTTTCCAGAACAAAAGCAACGAATTCTCAATTAAAAGTGAACAAATCCTAGAAATAATTTCTAAAACTAATCATGCTATCTCAACTGATGAAACAAGGTTATACCTCAATGGTATTTATCTTCAGGAAACAGATTCAAAACTAAGAGCTGTGGCAACAGATGGTCATAGGCTTTCTATGATCGATACAGAATTAGAAAATAGTAATATTGAAAATCTAATTAATGGAATTATTGTCCCAAGAAAAGGTGTAGCTGAGCTTAAGAGAGTTGCAGAAACAAATCCAGGTGCAGATATCAACATTAGTGTGGATGACTCGTTCATGTATGTGAATTGCGAGGAAAAATATTTCTTAAGTATCAGACTTATCTCTAGGGAATATCCAAAATACCAAGCAGTTATTCCACAAAAAACTACCTTTACTTTAATTGTAGATAAAGGAGCTGTTCTAGATGCTCTAAGAAGAATTAAAATTATGAGTAACGAGAAGAGCAACGGAGTAAGAGTTAAGCTTGGTGAAAACGAAATGATTTTAATGGCCAACCATCCATCTCTTGGAGATGCAAGAGAGACTATTCCTGTTGAATATAATGGCAGAGAAATGGAAGTTGGATTTAATGCTAAGTATTTGATTGATACACTAGCAACCTTTGATGAAGGCGAGATTCGCTTTGAAATCAATAACGAATTTAGTGCAGTAGTTCTAAGGGCAACTAACCTTCCCCATTTGCTAGGGATCATAATGCCCCTTAAGCTTTAAAATAATATATGCTTCCAGCAATTATAGAAAAGCTTCAGATCCAAAACTTCAGGAATATTGAAAGTGGGATCATTTCATTTGGACCAAATATCAATTGTATCTTTGGAGAAAATGGAAATGGAAAAACGAATATTTTAGAAGCGATATATTTTCTCATCAAAAGAAAATCATTTCGTAAAAATGCAAGTTTTCCACAAATCTTGGGTATTGATGGGGAAAACCCTGAAATATTATTTTCTTCACTTTTTAAGGATGTGGAAGAGAATAAGGCGATTACCTACTCTGGTAAATTATCAGCTGAAGGGGGCTCATGGCATAAGGATGGAAGTAGTACTAATAGAAAACTAAATATTGGTGTTATTTTTATTAATCCTTTTGAGAGTCATGGCTTTCATACTTCAGCTTCCTTTCGTCGAAATTGGATTGATGAACACTTAGGACAACTAGATAGAGAGTATAAGCAATCCTTAGCGCGCTATACGAAGTCTTTAAGATTTAGAAATAAGCTACTTTCAACAAAGCCAACTCAATACGACAAACAAATTGATGCAATTGATAAAGAAATGGGTCCCCTCTCGCTTTATTTAACAAATAAACGCCTTCATTTCCTTGAAGACATCAGGCCATACGTTAAACAGGCCTTCCATGATCTCTTTTCCGAGGAACATGAACTGACTATCACATTAGATACTAAAATCAATCCACAGCGGCTTGAGAGCTACTATGAGTTGGCAAAAAAGAATAGGCCTAAGGATGAAATTCTCGGTCACACACATTACGGAGTCCATAAAGATGACTACGTGCTTCTTTTTGATGGTTTAAACTCTTACGATTACTGTTCTTTAGGGCAACAAAAAATGTCTTATTTGAGCCTCTTATTTGCCTATATAGAGCTATTTAGGTATAAATTTAACTCTTTTCCTATTGTATTATTAGATGACGTTTCAGGAGAATTAGATAAGTTCAGATGGTCTCGCTTAGTGGAGTATATCAAAAACAAAAACTTCCAAGTTTTGATCACAACTGCAAACGATAATTTTAAGAAACAATTGGATGAGATTGAAGGGGCCAACAAAATTCAAGTCACTTCAGGAATGATTAAATTAGTATAAAAAATTTTTTTATATTTTAGAGACATGGGAGTTTCTGCTTGGAAAATCAAACACCGTCTATATCAAAGGTAGGCGAAAAATACGATGCGGATCAAATTAAAGTTTTAGAAGGACTAGAAGCTGTCCGTAAACGTCCCGGTATGTATATTGGGGATACGGCCAACAGAGGTTTACATCACTGTGTTTACGAAATCGTAGATAATGCCGTAGATGAAGCACTTGCTGGTTACTGTGATGAAATTAAAGTTCTTATCCACAAAGATAACTCAGTTACTGTTGTAGACAATGGACGTGGTATTCCAACTGATATGCACCCTACCGAAGGTGTCTCCGCTGCTGAGCTTGTATATACAAAACTCCATGCAGGTGGGAAATTTAATGAAGAAGGAGGAGCTTATAAAGTTTCTGGTGGTCTTCACGGTGTTGGTGCAGCTGTTGTTAATGCCCTCTCTACTTGGGTAAAACTGGAAATTAAAAAGCACGGAAAGGTATATTCTGTAAAATTTGATAGAGGTAATGCAGTAGCTCCTCTTAAGGAAATTGGAACATTAGAAAATGCCAAAGAAACAGGTACAGCGGTAACATTTAAGCCTGATGCTGAAATTTTTGAAATTCTAGAATTTAACTACGATACGCTTGCCAACAGGTTTAGAGAAATGGCCTTCCTCAACAAAGGCTTAAAAATTAACTTGAAGGATGAGAGAACTGATAAAAAAGAAATCTTTCATTACGAAGGTGGTTTGATAGAGTTTGTAGAGTATCTCAATAGAGCAAAAACTCCTGTCCACAAAAAACCAATTTATATTTCACAAACTAAAGAAGATTACGAAGTAGAAATTGCACTTCAATGGACCGATTCTTATAGCGAAAGTTTATCTGGTTATGCTAACGCAATTTGTACACCTGGAGGTGGAACTCACATCTCGGGATTAAAAACTGCTTTGACTCGTGTTCTTAATCAATATGCAAAAGATAATAATCTACTCAAAGGTATTAAAACTAATTTAACCGGTGACGATTTCAGAGAAGGTGTTACAGCAATTATTTCTGTGAAGCTACCTGAACTGCAATTTGAAGGACAAACCAAAGATAAACTTGGTAACTCTGAAGTTGAAGGTATTGTTAATTCACTTGTGGGTGATGGTCTTAAAACATATTTTGAAGAAAATCCAAATACGGCAAAGACGATTATTCGTAAGGCCACTGATGCAGCAGCAGCACGAGAAGCCGCTCGAAGAGCGAGAGACCTTACTCGTCGTAAATCGGTATTAGAAAGTTCAGGACTTCCTGGAAAGATGGCCGACTGCCAGGAGAAAGATCCTGCTCAATGTGAAATTTATATTGTGGAAGGGGACTCTGCGGGTGGGTCTGCAAAACAAGGTCGTGATCGTAGAATTCAAGCTGTTCTTCCCTTGAAAGGTAAAATTCTAAACGTTGAAAAAGCTCGTTACGATAAAATGCTTGGAAATGCTGAAATTAAAACACTTATTCAAGCTTTTGGTACAGGGATTGGAAAAGATAATTTTGATCTTTCTAAACTCCGCTATCATAAGATTGTTATTATGACCGATGCGGACGTTGATGGTTCACACATTAGAACATTACTTCTCACTCTATTTTATCGTCAGTTTCCTGAGCTTATTGAAAATGGATATATCTATATTGCTCAACCACCTCTCTATAAATATAAGAAAGGCCGCTCAGAAAGATATCTCAAAGATGAAAAGTCTCTTGAGAACTTTTTAATCGAAAACTCTGTTGATGGGACAAAAGTAACAATTGATGGTGAAGATTTTGTTAACGATGAAGTGGTTAAGCTTATCAATAAGTATATCAATTATAATAAGAATTTAGATTCTTATGACAATCACTTCGATACACAACTTCTTAAAACTATCATAGAGCAATCTGATTTAAGAGAAGAGACTTTAAAAGATAAGTCAAAGCTTGAAGCTGAAATCGCAAAAATTAATGATATTTTGAAAGCAAAAGAAGTTGAAACTCTTAAAAAATATAGTTTTTCATTAGTAGAAGATAAAGAGCATGGAGGTTATAGCTTACAGATTCAAGTTATAACTACAGCGAGAACTAAGCAGCTTAAATTAACCACATATTTCCTAGAAAGTTCTGAATTCTTTGATCTCATCAATGGATGGGATGGAATTAAGAAATATAGAACATCAAATTTTGATACCGTTAATGAAAAAGGCGTAAAGAAAGAATTTGAGACACTTGAAGATTTTTCAAACTATGTTCTTACCGATGGAAAGCAGGGAGCCTATATCCAACGCTATAAAGGGCTTGGAGAGATGAATCCCGAACAATTGTGGGAAACAACAATGAACCCTGAAAACAGAACACTTTTACAAGTGAAAATTGAAGATTCAATTGAAGCTGATCAAGTATTCTCAGTTCTTATGGGTGACAACGTAGAACCACGTCGTCAATTTGTTGAAGATAACGCTCTCAGCGTTAGAAACTTAGATGTTTAGGAAATAGGAATTATCAATGAGCGATAATAATAACGAAAATAAAAATCCATCAAATGTAGCACCGGTTTTCATTCAAGATGAAATGAAGAACTGTTACCTTGATTATGCTATGTCTGTAATTATCGGACGTGCCCTACCTGATGTAAGAGATGGGTTGAAACCTGTGCACCGTAGAGCTCTCTTTGCAATGCACTCTCTTGGTAACTATCACAATAAACCATTCCTAAAATCTGCAAGGGTTGTCGGGGATGTTATTGGTAAGTATCACCCACACGGTGACTCGGCCGTTTATAATACTATCGTACGTATGGCCCAAGATTTCTCTATGAGATATCCCCTTGTCGATGGACAGGGTAACTTTGGGTCTATTGACGGTGATAGTGCAGCGGCCATGAGGTATACCGAGATCAGGATGAAGAAATTAGCAGAAGAAATGCTAAAAGATCTCGATAAAGAAACTGTTGAATGGCAACCTAACTACGATGACTCACTTAAAGAGCCTACTGTACTTCCTACTAAAATTCCTACCTTGTTGGTGAATGGATCTGCAGGTATTGCAGTTGGGATGGCCACGAATATTCCTCCACACAATATTAGCGAAATCATGAAAGGGTTGCTCCTTATTTTAGAAAATAGAGAAGTAACAATTAATGAACTAATGAAAGTAATTCCTGGTCCAGACTTCCCTACCGCCGGAACAATCCATGGAACGGAAGGAATTAAGTCCGCTTATCATACTGGTAAAGGTGTGCTTCAGATTAGAGCTAAAACTGATATCGAAATGTTTGGTAGAAGCGGAGACAGAGAAAGAATTGTTATCACTGAGCTTCCATACCAAGTTAATAAAGCTAAGCTAATAGAAAAAATCGCTGATCTTGTTAATGCCAAACAAGTAGAAGGTATTTCAGATATTAGAGATGAATCATCAAGAGAAGGGATCCGTGTCGTATTGGATCTTAAAAAAGGTGAGATGGGATCTGTTATCCTTAATCGCCTTTATAAGCAAACTCAACTGCAAACTTCATTTGGTATTATTTTCCTAAGCATTTCTAATGGTTCTCCAAAGGTAATGAACCTCAAGGAACAGCTTCTTGCTTTTGTTGATCACAGAAGAGAAGTCATCATTAGAAGAACCGTTTTCGAACTTAAGAAAGCAAAAGAAAAAGCCCATATCTTAGAAGGGTTAAAAACAGCAGTTGAAAATATTGATGAGATTGTTGAACTTATTAAAAAGTCAGAAGGTCCAGCTCAAGCGAAAGCGACCTTGATGAGTAAGTTCACTTTATCCGAGATTCAGTCACAAGCTATTCTCGATATGCGTCTACAGCGTCTAACTGGTCTGGAGAGAGATAAAATTGTTGCGGACTATGAAGCAATAATGAAAGAAATTTCTCGCTTGGAATCTATTCTTAACAGTGAAGAGCTTATCAGAGGAATTATTAAGGATGAATTTGAGGAAATTCTTAATAGTTACGGAGATGAGAGAAGAACTGACATTGTTGCAAAAGCCGATGAAATTCAACTTGAAGACCTTGTAAAAGAAGAAGATGTAATTGTAACGATTACGCACAAGGGCTATATCAAGCGTATGGCCATGGACACTTATAAAACGCAAAAACGTGGTGGTACAGGTGTTAAGGGTGCTAATACGGATGAAGACTTCTTCACTAATATCTTTACCGCTAATACTCACTCGACACTATTCTTCTTTACGAATAGAGGGACAGTATTCTCGAAAAAGGTTTACACTATTCCTGAAGGAACACGTACGAATAAAGGACGAAATCTTGCCAACCTTATTCAAATTCCTTCTGGTGAGAAAATTAAAGAGATCATTTGTATTCCAGATGAAAATGATATCGAAGGTAAGTATCTCCTCTTTGCTACAGAAGGTGGACTTGTTAAAAAGACAGCTCTTTCTGAATACAAGAATGTTAAGCAAAGTGGTCTGAAGGGAATTAAGATTCTTGATGGGGATAACCTACTAAACGTTAGAGTAACCGAAGGTAAGAATGATGTTCTTCTTTGTTCTACTAGTGGTAAAATCATCAGATTCACTGAAGAAGATGCTAGAGCTATGGGACGTGTATCTCAAGGTGTGAAAGGAATCACGATTGATGAAGATGAGAAAATCATTGGTATGGAAATTATTGATGACAATGTTGAAATTCTATCTGTAACAGAGAATGGTTATGGTAAGAGAACTCAAGCTTCTCAATATAGAAAACAATCTCGCGGTGGTAAAGGTATCTTGGCCATGAGGTTAACTGAGAAAAATGGTGAAATCTGTGCCATTAAACCAGTGCAAGAAGATCAAGACCTTATGATCATTACAGACAAAGGTCAGGTGATCAGAACTAAGATCTCTGGAATTAGTCTAATGGGTAGAGCTACACAAGGGGTTCGAATCATTAGACTGAAAGATGGAGAAAAGGTTGTTGCCGTTGAGAATATCGTTGAAGAAGACGAAACAGACGCCGAATAAGTTAACTAAAATAGGGCTTCTCATTTTTGTGGGGGCCCTATTTTCATGTGACTTCACTCCCCCACTCAATAAAGAAATTGTTCGTGCTCAGAGCTATATTGCTAAACAAGACTATAAAGCAGCTATTTCTAAGTACAAAAAAATCTTAGAAAAAAGTCCACCTAGAGATATTCAAATTAAAATTAATTATCAATTGGGTGATCTCTATTCTATCTATCTCGCTGAAAACACCGAATCCGTAAAATATTATAAAGAGATTATGAAAATCAGTGATGATCCTTTATGGCTAGTGAAAACTCAGGAGCGACTAGGGGAAATTTATTTCACTTATTTAAAAGAGTATAAGTTATCCGAAAATATTTATGAGAAATTGAGTAAGTTTAGACCAAGGCTTGCTCGTCAGGATTTTTATCAATTTAGGTATGCTCTAAGCAGCTATGAAAAAGGAAATCCTATTAAGGCTTTGCAACTCTTTAAAGAAATTAGAAGAGATAGAAAGCATGAATACTATACGAAGGCTTTCTATTATGAAGGTCTTATCAACTTTGATCTGAAAAATTGGGAAGCGGCCATTGTCGCTTGGAATGAAAGTCTTAAAAGAGAAACGCTGCGCGATAATATAGTGCAAATTAAGTTTCTAATGGCGAACACCTACGAAACGATGGAAGAGTTAAAAAAGGCTTATAATCTCTACTATTCAATTTTGGGTGAGTACCCTAATACTGAGGTTATTCAAAATCGTTTAAAGGCCATATATGAACGTAGAGTGGCCAGAAAGAGGTAGAGTGTGAAAGTTCCAAGTAACTGGATGACGGCCTTAGGGATAGCTATGTCTATTCCTTCTACGATATTTGTTATCGCTTGGCTTTCTATGAAGCTAATTGAATGGGGCTATGTATCAAAAACTTGGGGTGTGATTATCTTTATAGGTGTCATTATAAATAGTTTTATATTATTGGTGTGGAATGGAATTAATAAAAAAAATTGATCACAAAATGTTTTGGCCAGTATCGTTGATAGTGACCATGTTATTTTGCTTATTTGCAAAGGGAACATCAGAAATTTTCGTAATCTTTGGAGTATATGTTGCAACGCTTATAAGTTTATTCTTGCTCATGTATATAATGCATACAGTAATTTTTGATCAACAGGCTTTACGTGAGAAGAAGATCGATAAAGCGAAGTTGTTTCTATACATGATGCTCCATGTACTTTTTCTCTTTGGTTCTATAGGTTTAGGTGTACATTTCATGGGCAATAGGATAATACTTGCGGTATTAAACTATGTTGCGCAAATTTTTGTGATGGGTTTCGGCCTGCGCAAGAACTTAAAAGGTTAGGTAAATACCCTAATTAAGGTGAATCATAATGAGAAAAATGCTAGTTTTGCTTCCATTTTTACTTTCAACTTCTGCCCACGCTGAAGGTGGTTTTACTTGGCTTGGTGGAGTAGCTCACTCTCTTCATATCCCAGCTCACTCTTTAACATTTGTAATTTTTGGGCTTATTATCCTCGTAGTAGGTCTTCTTTATAGATCTAAAGTTTCATCTGTACCCAATATTGTTATTCCCGATAGTGGAATCACTTTGAGAAATTTTGTAGAGCTTTACGGTAATTTTATCTACGGTCAATGTAAGAGTATTATTGGCGAAGAGGAAGGTCCAAAGTACTTCTCTTTTATCGCAACTACATTTCTTATGATTCTTGTTTCTAACCTAATAGGATTAATCCCAGGATTCCTACCTCCTACAGAATATCTATCGACGACTTTGGCCCTTGGTGCTTTTGTTTTCATTTACTACAATATCCAAGGATGTAAGGAGCAAGGTACACTTAACTACCTCAAGCACTTTGCAGGACCTCTTTGGTATCTGGCGTTCTTAATTTTTCCAATTGAGATTATTTCAAACTTTATTCGTCCCCTATCTCTTGCTCTTCGTTTGAGATCAAATATGATGGGTGACCACATTGTACTTTCACAGTTTTCGAGCCTTGCTCCTGCGTTTGTACCAATCGTATTTATGATTCTAGGGATACTTGTATCTCTAATTCAGGCGTACGTTTTTACTGTATTAACAATGGTGTATATCCAAATGGCAGTTGCTCATCACGATCATGATGAAGACCACCACTAAGATAGAAGCCTTAACTTTTTAACCTTTTTATATGGAGATGGTTATGAACAAATTTTATGTAGCTCTTTTCGCTCTTGTAGTATCTGGTGCAGCTTTCGCAGAAGGTACAACAACTCTAATCCCAATGAATGAATACACAAAAATCCCAATGTATTTCCTAGCAGTTGCTTTCGCAGCTTACGCAGGAACTCGTGCACAATCAGCTGCAGCTTCTGTAGCACTTGAAGGTATGGCACGTAACCCAGCTGCAGCTGACAAGCTTTTCGTACCAATGATTCTTGGTCTTGCTCTTATGGAATCACTTGTGATCTTTACTCTTATCACAATCTTCCTTGTATAATTTCAAATAAGAAATAATACATATAGAGGGCCTCCTAAGAGGCCCTTTTTTTATCTAGTTAAGTTTTAAATAAAAAACATGTTAAACTAATTTAAAATAAGGATTAGCTTACGTGTTGGTTAAGAAATTTTTTGATCTATTTAGAGTTAAAGACTGGATTTATCCATGCATTGGATTGATGATATTTGGTCTTATAGATGCAAATACAGAGATACGACTTTCTCTTATTTGGATATTTCTTTCACATGTACTCTATCTCTGCTATCTCGTTGTTCACAATAATATGACCGATATCGATGAAGATAGTGTGACTAAGAATTACTTTAAAAATTTAAGCTACTCCAAATGGAAAATGAATTTAATAACGGCTCTTTTGGCCATCGTTGTGTTATTCATTTCCTGGGTTAATGGATTTATTGAATATGCAATAATAGCAGTAGTAGTTAATGGGCTTTATTCAAATAGACCTATACGACTAAAAAGATTTTTACTTCCCTCTCTTTTAATAAATATATACCTCTTTCTTTATATCTATTTATTCACAATCAAAGTTCAAATGGGCACATTACCTCCCTTTGAAAAAATGAGGCTATTACCATTTATAGTAGTAACTTATTATATGCTCCAGTACATACTCTTTTTAGAGCATCTTGAGAAAGAGAGTAAGGTCGTAAGAAAAATACATACAATACTTATCACGGCTTCTTTTATACCATTCTACATATATTTTTTCATGAAACAGCAATATCACATCGGGGATGTCATAATTTTATTCCTATTTCAAATAGGTATCCATATGTCTCTATATAAAGCAGATAATTACACCGTTGCGAGAAATTATGCGAGGAAAATAGCATCACTGATAGGAGGCTTGCTTGTTATTCAAAGTATTGGGTAAATACTTACTTCTATTTCCTGCGATTTTAATTCTTTGGATATTAGGCCTTAAATCAATTG
>JBFHGF010000076.1:0-10508 GCA_041583335.1 Bacteriovoracaceae bacterium | reverse complement strand
AAGTTACAACAACAAAAGTTCAAGGCGGTCCACCGAAAGGAAAGGCCGTGGACATTCAGCTGACAAGTAGTTCTCTTACTAAACTCAAAGAAGCGGCTAGTTTAGTCCAAAAGGCCTTAGAAGAAAAAGAGGGGATTATTGCTCCCGAAATTGACTTCGAAAAAGGAAAGCAACAGGTCATTGTTGATGTAATTGATGTAGAGGCCAGTCGTTTGGGTCTATCTACTCAGCAAATTGCATTAGAGGTAAGGAGACTTCTCTCTGGGGATTCGATTACAGAGATTCGAGAGTCAGATGAGGATATCGAAATCAAGATTTTTCTCGATGATAGTTCACGTTCTAAAATTGAATCTTTGATGAAACTTCACCTTGTAAATAATGCTGGTAGAAGAATTCCCCTTAAAAGGGTGGTGAAATTAACAGAGCAGCCAGGAGCTTTTGTTATTCGCAGGCTTAATCGTAAGAGAGTGATCTCTGTAACCGCCGATATTGATAAGAAGGTAACGACTCCCGTTAAAGTGGCCAAAGATTTTGGAGAAGAACTTAAGAATGTTCTCAAAGATTATCCAGATGTTAGTTGGAAGTTTGGTGGAGAAAATGAAGACACTAAAGAGTCTATGATGAGACTGGCCAAGTCTGGAATCATGGCCTTGAGTGCTATATTTATAATTCTTGTTGTGATGTTCAATTCAATACTTCATCCAATCGTCGTTATGTCAGCAATTCCTCTAGGGCTGATCGGAGTAATTTGGACCTTTAAGGTAGCAAATCAGTCTCTAGGCTTTATGGCCTTAATGGGGGTGGTCGCACTTGTTGGAGTTGTAGTGAATGATTCCATTGTTCTCGTAACTTTTATTAATGAGACACGAGAAAAAGTGGATGATTTATTCGAAGCAGTCTTTATTGCTTCGAAGTCTCGCTTTAGGGCCGTTATTTTGACAACATTTACTACGGTTGCTGGACTTCTTCCTATTGCTCATCCATCGGTTGCCACATTACTTTCCTTTGGTTCAAATACAGACTCTGACCCCTTTATTCAGCCTATGGCCTTAAGCTTTGCTTGGGGACTACTCTTTGCCTCTCTTGTGACTCTTTTCTTTGTGCCTTGTAACTATATTGCCTTTGAAAAAATGAAATTGAAGATAAAGTCATGGAAAAGCCGCAAAGGTCATCATGAAGAAGAGGAAGCAGCTGTAGTGGAATCTGATCTACCCGAGTATTAAGATTCGAGAGGGATGAATAAGCGACCACATTGGCCACAAGTCTCAATTCCTTGGAGTGACTCGACTCGCTCTAAGGACATTTGATCAATTCGAAAATGACAAAACTCACAAGCATGATTAATGATTCGCACGAGAGGCCGGTTGAACTGGTGTTTCTCACGAATTTTAGAAAAAACTTCAAGTAGTGAAGAGGGAGTGTCTTCGAGAAGAAGGGCTATTCTTCCTTCGTATTGTTTAATGGGAATACTTTCTTGGGCCCGGATCTCATCCACTTCAGTAATGACTTCTTCAAGAGTTTCTTTAGAACCTTCAAGAAATCCCTTGGCCTGAATAATCGCTTTTTCAAGCTCCTCAATGGACTCAAGTAAGTTAAGGCACCTTTCTTGAATTTCATCGACTTCGGGAGTCAAACGAGAAATTTCCTTTTCAATGGCATTGGCCTCCTTTTCTGAAGTGGCCATGGGAAGATGCTCATGAGAAGTTTTAAGCCGCTTTTCGAGATCAAAGAGTACAACTTCAGCTTGATTGACCTCATTTTCGGTTTCTTTCTTTTGCGCTTCAAGCTCAAGGAGTTCTTGATCTTTTTGCTTTCTTTTCTTGGAGAGAAACTCAATTCGACGTTCTTCCTCAGAAATCTTGTCAAGGTGGACCTTAATCATATTATCTAGAGAATGAACCTCTTTCAGGTTAGAATAGTCACTAAGTTTCATCTATCTGTTTACCCTGTATTTTATTAGGAATGGGTGGGCAGTATAGCTCGAATAAATGATAAAAACACCTCTAAAAGCAGGAGTAAATTCAATGAGAGGAAGCTCATTTGGAAAGATGTTATCTATAACATCATTTGGAGAGTCCCACGGGGCAGGAATTGGAGTCGTTGTTGATGGGGTACCTTCAGGATTGGACTTTTCTTTAGAGGATTTGGCCGCAGAGCTTTTGCGAAGGGCACCAGGACAAGTTGCAGGAACGACTTCGCGTAAAGAAGCAGATCAACCTGAAGTATTGTCCGGTGTATTCGAGGGAAAGACTTTAGGCTCTCCTATTGCTGTACTGATTCGTAATACTAACCAACGAAGTGGAGATTACGATAAGTTGAAAACAGAGTATCGACCTGGTCATGCAGATGAAACTTATATGAAAAAATATGGGATTAGGGACCACCGTGGCGGAGGGCGCTCTTCCGGAAGAGAGACCATTGCCCGAGTGGTTGGTGGCTACTTTGCTTCCCTCGTGATGCCTCAAATTCAAGTGAAAGGGTTCATGATGAAAATGGGACCATTTGAAGCTGAAGCATTACCGACAGATAAGGAATTTGGTGAAGACTTTTCCCCATACTATTATCCTATTGTTGGAGCTGAGAAAAGTAATAAAGATAAAGAAATTCGTGACTACCTTTTGAAGTTGAAAAAAGACGGTAATAGTCGTGGAGGACGAGTTTCTCTAGTCGCGAAAGGTGTTCCTGCTGGTTTAGGTGAACCCGCCTTTGATAAGTTGAAGGCCGACCTTGGAAAGGCCCTGCTCTCTATTGGAGCGGTGGTTTCTTTTAGTTTTGGACTAGGTGAAGAAATGGCCAACCGAGAAGGAAGTGAAATTTCTCAGGACCGTTCTAACTTCGGTGGCATCGAGGGAGGGATCTCAAATGGCGAAGATATTGTTATGCATATAACGTTTAAGCCAACTAGCACAGTGGGAGAAAAAGCAAAGGAGGGAAGACATGATCCTTGCATTATTCCACGGGCCATTCCGGTTGCCGAAGCTATGGTTAAACTTGTGTTGGCAGACCACTTACTAAGACAGAAAGCATATGAAAACTAAAATTGAACTCATTGAAAGAAGTTACCTCAAACAGGCCATAGATAAAATTGACAGCGACCTTATCCTCGTTGTTGTGGATAGTAATGTCTGGCAAATTTATGGAAAAGAATTTGAAGCTGCCCTTCCGAAGAACAAAAGCTTTTATCTTTATAAAAGTTTAGAAGGGGAGGGAACGAAGTGCTTCGAAGAGTTTGAAAGAGGTATTGAATTTTTCTTGGAAAAAGGAATCCACCGTAAGGCCCACGTCTTGGCCATCGGGGGAGGTGCCACGAGTGATTATGCTGGATATCTCGCAGCGAGTTTGCTGCGAGGGATATCATGGTCCATTATTCCTACAACACTCTTGAGCATGGTGGATGCTGCTATCGGTGGGAAAACGGGATTGAATACTAGGCAAGGAAAGAATTTAGTTGGTGCTTTTCATCTACCCGATCATGTTTGGATTGATCGTAGTTTTCTAGATACTTTGTCAGAAGATGAGATCAAAAGTGGAATGAGTGAAGTAATCAAATATGCTTTTTTAAATGAAGAGGTAAGAAGGCTAATTGAGAATGGCTCGAATCTGAAAGATATTATTAAAGCCTGTGCAGATGCAAAAGAGGAAGTCGTAGAGAAGGACTTCAAAGAGGGGGGCTTGAGAATGAGCCTCAATCTTGGGCATACTTTTGGCCACGCCGTGGAAAGAATTTATGATACGACTCATGGTGAAGCGGTATTCTGGGGAATGGCCCTTATTTTTAAATTATTTCAGGAGGACTCTTCAAAATACCTTGAAGCTTTACGAGAGTTTTCTGAAAAATTAAATGTTCAATTTGGTGATCCTCCATGGTTATATAAGACTTTTCCTGTGGATAAAATTATGGACTATCTCGAGAAAGATAAGAAAAAGTCTTCCATTAGTTCCGTTAAAATTATTAAGATGAAAGACTTTGGAGAATTTGCATCTGAAGAAATAGAACTGAGTGAGATCGAGAAAAAACTTGAGGATAATAAGAATGAGCTTAAGGCCTTCAACTTTTAAAGTAGATAATATTTCATTTAATAAGAAGATAAACGTTCCTAGTTCAAAGTCTTATGCTAACAGACTTCTTGTACTCGCTGCCATTAAGAAAGAAGATGTCACGGTTCGAAATATTCCATTATCTTCAGATGTGAAGACAATGGTTTCATGTCTAGAGAAAATTGGACTTACGGTCAATATTTTGGATAACGAAATCCAAGTGAAGGGATCTTTTCCCGAATGTGAAAGGACAGAGGGGTGTTCATTAGAGACGGGAGATGGGGGAACAACGAATCGTTTCTTAATTCCTCTCTTGGCGCGCGGATCTCAAGAGTATGAAATTATTCCTGAAGGACATATGCGTTCAAGGCCAATGGGTCCAATGATTGAATCCTTGAAAGATCTTGGTTGTAAAACGCAGTATAATAGCGCTGATGGCGCATGGATTAAAGTACAAGGACCATACCTTTCAGGTAAGAGAAGTGAGGTTGATTGTTCTAGTTCGACTCAGTTTTTAACAGGACTGTCTTTGGCGACTGTCGATCTTGATGTCGAGATAGTTGCCCGTCATTTAGAGGTTTCTCTTCCTTACTGGGAGTTGACGCTCAACTTATTGAAACAATTTAAGGCCAATCAACTAAATTTTGAAAATCCAGTTGATTTCAGCTCTCTCACTTATCCCTTGGCCTTGGCCGCAGTAGAGGGAGAAGTCGTTATTGAGAATGCAAAAGAAATAGATTCTTTTCAGGCAGACTCAGCATTTATAGATATATTGAAGAGAATGGGGGCGAATATAGGCTTCACCTCTGAAGGTCTTCACTGCAAACATAATGAATTAAATAGAATTGAATTTGATGGCTCACAGTGCCCTGATGCGATTCCAACTCTTTTATACGTATGCAGTTTTGCCTCTGGTAAATCTCGGATTTATAATTTAGAAGTTCTTACGCATAAAGAATGTGACCGTTTTCAAGAAATGATTCGCATACTTAAGGCGTTTGGTGTGAATGTCGAAGTCGATGAAAAGAATTATGAGATTGTAATTCATGGACAATCTGCAAGTATGGATAGTGTGGATTTTACACCTGAAAAAGATCATCGTATGGTCATGGTGGCCTATCTCTTTATGAGAAGTTTGGGGGGAGGGGTTCTCCATAATGCTGACCATGTGGCGAAATCTTTTTCAAATTTCTTTGAAGTTATGAGTTAGCTTAAAGACTTCTTTCTTAGAGGTTGAATAAGCTTTTCGAATTCATTTTTCCCCCAAGGCCTAGAGTTTTTCCAAGCAGGAAGAACATCGATTGAAAATTGAATACCATTTTCAAAAGGAACTCGGGGTTGCCAGTTGCAATCAAATTGAAACTTCGAGATATCAGCCCAAGATTTCTTCGGCCACATGTGTTTGATCGCTATGACTTCTCTCTTGATATTTAAGCGATTACACAATTCATAAAGACTGTAAGACTTACCGGAACCGATATTGTAAACGGCTCCTGAAGGAGCTTCTTCTGCGGCAGTAAGGAAGGCATTGGCGACATCTGTACAGAAGATGAAATCTCTTTCTTGATCTTCTGGTCCAAGTAGTACTGCGCAAGATTGATTAAGCTTATGAGTCATGAGTTGTGAGAACTCACTGCCTGGAAATAGGTTTGATATAGAGCGGGGCCCGTAAGCATTAAAAATGCGTAAGGAAACTGTTTTGAAGTCATAGAGCTGTCCCCAATGAAAAACACTTTGTTCTGCAATGTGTTTTGACAAGGCCGAGGGGGACTGAGGGTTGGCCTTATCTCTTTCCATCGTTGGAGTACTTGCTTGTCCGTAGATGGTCGATGATGAAGCATAGATAAAAGCCTTCAAATTTGATTGAAGTCCAGCTTGAAGAACTTTTAGTGTCCCTTGAACATTAGTTTCAAAAAATAGTTCCGGTCTTTGTATGCTCGATAAGTCACACTCCATTCCGGCCAAGTGAAAAATGTAATCAACATCTTGGAATAGAGGATCACTCTTATCGAGTTGATTAATATCCATTTCATGGCGTATGAGAAGTGGGTTCTCTCTCCAGTGAGATAGGTTATCCCAACTTCCATTTGATATGTTATCTATAGCAATAACTTGGTGTTGATTCTTTAATAAGAGATCGACTACATGGCTTCCTAGGAAACCTGCTGCGCCGGTAACAATAGATATAATTCTTTTATCGGACATACTAACTCTAACTTGTGATTTCCTGACTTTATCGGCTTGTAAGCTTTATAAAATTAATATTTAAATAAATATAATTTATCAAAATCAAGAATGCTTGATCTCATTTCAATTATCGCAGTAAAAAAATAGGATATAATAGGGGGATGAATCATAAGTCTCTATTATTTCTGATTTATTTATTTTTCAGCTCTACACTCTTTGGTGAAGAAGTGATTAAGTCGCAAGAGATGAAGGGATATAAATACAATATTCGTGTAGGGCTTGAGGTTACCCCAGGCCTACTTCAAGAAGACGAGAAGGGGGCTATGGATTTGGCCCTTAAAGAGTTAACACAGAAATCAAAGCAATTTAAATTCAATATTCAATATCTGTCTTATCAACGAGCTAAAGTTGAACTTGAAAAGGGTAACCTCGATTTCATTGGTCTAACACCTCATGGTCATGAACAAAAGAGTTTCTACAAATATGCGCAGGAGCTGAATTGGAAATTCGATACAAATTTAGTTCTCTTCTGCTCTTCCAAGAAGGCCCTTGATTTAAAAAATGGAGAAGAAGTAGGAACACCTCCTGGTAATGAAGCCTTTGCAGCAAAAGCATTGGGAATTAAGCAATCTCGTTTTGAGATGGGGAACTTAAAATCACTATTGATGAGAGTGGATAAGGGAAGGTTGCCTTGTTTAGTCTATGAAGAGATATCAACCCTTCATACGGCAAAAGAAATGGGAATTAAGTCACTTTACTTTAGGAAAATAGATCATGTATCTGCAAGTTTTGCTTTTCGTAAGGGTCCTAGAGTAGCAGAGCTTATCCATGAAATGGATAATGCTTTAAAGGAAATAAATTGGCAGAAATATCTAATAAATTTAATTCGAATTCCCTTAAGTGAAAGATCAGGCCGTATTAAGCCTTAGGCGGCATTTTGGTTTAGTTGAGCAATAAAACTTAGTAAGGTTTTCTTTTTAATAGGTTTAGTTAGGTAGTGGCTAAAATCAAGATGCTTGAATTCATCACAAGTATTGGCCGTTAAAGCAATAATTGGAATAGCTCTAAAATTATTTTCTTTCTCATATTTTCTTATCTCTGATGCCGCTTCCATACCGTTCATAATAGGCATTTGAATATCCATCAATATAAGTTCTAGATTACGGTTAGCCTTATAATGGTCTAGGGCTTCTTTTCCATTATTTACAAAAATAACGTTATATCCAGTATCTTTAAAGTAGAGCCTTAGAAGGTTTTGATTGTCTTCAGAGTCATCTGCAATGAGGATGTTTAGGTTTTCTTTATGAGGTATTGGTTTTAGTGAGTTTACCTTTTCTTGCAGGAGATGTGTCTTTACAACACTCTGAAGATTTCCGATATCGAGGGGCTTTTCTAAGATATTATCGACCTTTAAAAGTTTTGCCTTTTTTCGAGTTTCGGGAGTTATAATCCCCGATAGCATAATGAAGGGAATGTCGCCAAAATTTTGTTGAACAAATTCTTTAAGGTATAGTCCATCCTTTCCGGGTAAATTTAAATCAGAAAGAATACATCTCACTTTATTGGATTTTAAAATAGATATCGCCTGTTCTGCATCGGGAGCAACATATATATTCATATTAAGCGGTTCAAGAATATGCTTGCATAGATCTAGGATTTTTACTTCATCATCAACAATAAGGATATTTTCATTTTTTAGCTTTGAATGGATTTGATGAAGAATTAAAAATATTTCTGTTGGCTTATATGGCCTAGAAAGAAACATACCCGAATTTGATTCTTTTAACTCCTTTAAACTGTCGGCATTGATGCGATTTAGGACTGTGATCATTGAGTTGACCTTGTGTGGATAAGAGGATCTTAAATACTTGAGCAGGGGAATATTTCCAAATGTTAAGCTATGATCGACAAAGATATAATCAAAAGATTCTAAGTCTTTGCGCTCAATATAGTCTAGGATTGCCTTTGGTTTTGTTAGTGATGAGATATGAGCTGCCTGATGATATTCCAAAAGCTTGGTAAGTATTTTTGAACCTTTTGTGTTCGTGTCGAGTATAAGGAACGAGTTTTCTTTTATAGCATCTTGGACTTCATCATTGAGGGAATTATCAAATTTAAGATCGATGGAAATAGTAAAGATAGAGCCTTTGCCAAGACTGCTATCAAGGGCCATTGTGCCTCCCATCTCATTAACAAAATGTTTAACAATAGAAAGACCAAGTCCAGTTCCTCCAAAATTGTTACTTATGGAGTGATCAGCTTGCATATAGCTATTAAATATTAACTCTTGTGATTCTTTTTCTATACCTCGACCAGTATCTCGTACTGTAATGGCTAATTTAATCTCTTGTGCAACAGGATCCTTTAACAGTAATTTGGTTTTGAGCATTATGAATCCTTCTTTGGTAAATTTTGAAGCATTTCCAAGAAGGTTAATGAGGATTTGACGAATTTTTTGTTGATCACCAATTAGAAAAGTAGGAATGGCCGGATCTAGGTCGAGGATATAGTTAATTTGGGAAGACTGATCTTTTAGAGCAATCATATCCATCGCTTCTTCAAATATATTCATCGCACGAAAAGGTTCAATATGGAGAGGCATATTTCCAGATTCTAGCTTAGAAATGTCGAGTACTTCGTTAACTATGTGAAGGAGGGACTCCCCCGATTTCTTTAGAGTTCTAATATGGGCCTGTTGCTCAGGAGCTTGATTGACCTCAGAGAGGATGTCGCTTATACCAAGAATTGTATTGAGCGGAGTTCGTATCTCATGGCTCATATTTGTGAAAAAAGTGGAACGGGCCTTTGTAGCCTCTTCTGTTTTCTTTTGAGACTCAATGAGTTGATGTTCTATCTTCTTACGTTCTGAAATATCGAATCGTATTGTAGTGAATTTTAATGTATCTCCTTGCTCATTGACATGAGGGTAAATCGTTGTGTTTAGCCAGTAGTAAGATCCATCTTTAGCCTGATTTCTGATTTCTCCATTCCATACCGTTCCTGAAAGAATGGTGTCCCACATCTCTTTAAAAAATTCCTTAGAATGAAGTCCTGAGTTTAGTATTCTATGAGTGTTTCCCAGAAGTTCTTCTTTTGTGTAACCCGAGAGGGTGACAAATTTTTCATTGATATAGGTGATGACTCCTGATGGGTCGGTTTCGGCGACGATTGCTGCACTATCTAAAGCCATTTTTTGTGTATAGAGGAGCTGGTTTGATTGGAAAAGCTCACTTGAAAGCTGGTTGAGGGTATTGGATATTTTTTGTATTTCATCTCCATTGCTCTCTTCGTCACTTCCTTGAATTTGAGTAGATAGAGAGATGAGCTGATGTAGAGGTCGAATAATATTTTGAGTAATGAGTAATGTTGCGAAAATAGCAATGAGAGATAAGGCAACAAGTAAGAAAAGGTTGTTATTTAATTGCTTCTTCAGTTCAAGTAGTAAGGCCTTGCGATCTATAGAAATAAAGATTTCTAAGTTTTTATCTCTATCGATGGGAAAATAATTTGAGATAGTAAGGTATTGTTCTGACCCGTCGTACACAAGGTTATTCGATGTGACATCATTCAAAGGAATTGATCTCTGTTGATGAGGGTTTATGGGAAGAGCACTTTCTTTAATATGATTTCCACTATAATAAATATCTACAAAAGTATTATTATCAAAGTCTGATGAGATTTGATTGATATATTCAGTGATATCTGTTTGAGCAAGAATGTAAGTATCTTTATCCTTGCGAACAATTATATTATAGATGATTTCGGGATGGATATTTCTATCCTCTATCTTATTTAAATACTCCAGCTTCGATAGGCGGCTGTATTTGGCAATTGGGTGAGTAACTCTTCTTAGGTAATCGATTTGGTTTTTATATTGTTTAGCGCTGAGTGTGTAGAGGGCAAAGATGTTACGGTGATTGGCCAATCTTTTTTGAATGATATTTTTTAAACTATTGTTATCGACTTGTTCATCTTGGTAAAGAGTTAAGAATTTTAAGTTATATTTAACATCTTGGATAAGATAACTGATCTTATATTCAAACTTATGATATGAGGCCTGGATATCATTTTGAAGAACTTTAAATTTATAGTCTCGATCTTGATAGAAGCTGTTAATAGAAAAGAATAAACCCCCTGTAATACACAAGGTAATAGCAAGCGCTACAATTTTCGTGTTCAAGGTGTTTTCTATTTTCAAGTGGTATCCGAGTTTCCGAGTGATACATCTATTTTATAGGTGACAAATAACAAGGGTAAATAATTTTAAATTAGATAGTTTATTT
>JBFHGF010000075.1:0-10519 GCA_041583335.1 Bacteriovoracaceae bacterium | reverse complement strand
TATCTTATCGGTTCTTAAATTTGTTCCACAACATCCAGTATCAAGCATATTCTACTCATTAACCCTATTGAAGATTCCTTTATTCTCTCCTTTCACAAAATTATCAATGAGAAAGCGAGATTCATTCATCTTATGATTAAAGAAATCTAAAGTATTCTTTCTATATTCTTCCATATTATGTTTGGGCAAAAACCACTTTTGAACGTACACATTGAAGATCATAAACTGAAAGCAGCGTGGCTGACGTTTCTTATCGTAGCTCGTCCCCTTAACCTCTTGCTGGGGAGATAACCCCATGGCATGAAGTTTCTTTTCAGTAGTTTCACCGGAAGATTCTATATGGGGCTCTCTTGTCTTAATACCTGAGTTGAAGAGGGCCGCCATTTCTTTATCCTTAATTAACGACTTCTCTTCAGGAGGAGCATAGTCAAATACAGGATTCGTGTATTCAATCCCATAAGAGCCGTAGTACTCACGCAGTTTCTCGATGATAATATCCATCTGAGCCGGAAAAATTTCCATCCCTCGATTGGCCCCATCGGAGACAAACTTAATTCCATTGTCCAAGCAATAAGCGATCATCGCAATATGCATGGATAGCTTACACAAACCACATGTGCTCAGGTTCATAAATCCGTAATGAGTAAGATTTTTTATATAATTTTGGTATGAGATTTTTTTGAAGACTTCGTTAAAGTCAATAATCTTATAAGTGAACTTTGTTTCAGGAAACTTATCTTGCAGCAATAAGTAGTTCTTCTCAGAGTTCTTTACTTCAAAGATTCCCAAACGATCAAAAGTAATGAGATGAACCTCTTCGTGCTCTTTAGTAAGAAGAGCTGCCGTCAATGTAGAATCCGTCCCCCCTGAAAAGAGAACTGCGACTGGTTCATTTCTATTCATTTACCTCTTCCTTAGGTTCCTTTTGATCTTGTTCTTCAGCGGCCTTTAGCTCTTTCAAAATGAAGTTAATAATCCCAAAGTAAGTTCCATAGAAGAATTGCACGACCCATCCCACAAACTCAGCAAAGACAATACGCAAGCGATAAGGTAGCAATACCGCGATTAAACACACAAAGAATGCGAGTACTCTCGATAGCATATCGCCCCTATCCTATTTAAAAGATGGCATAGATCGCCGGTAAAATGGCCCCACCACCAACGATGGCCAAGGTTGCAGCAAATAGACATAAGACCACAAAGAAAGGGATTAACCACCATTTCTTATTTTTAATGATCAAAGTCCATATTTCCTTCAGAAACTTCAATGTCTTTTTTATATTTATGTAAAATGCTTTCATGCTTCTTTACCTTTCAATCTTCTCGTTCGAAGTGAGAGAAAATATCTTCTGCAATTATTCTATGTCCATCTGAGCTGGGGTGAACATAGTCTTGATTCTTGGAAAGAAAACTCTTTTCCAATTGATCAAGTCCTATATCTCGAACCTTTATCACTTTCCTCGAATCCATCTTTTCACGAAGAGCTTTCCGATAATGGCGAAAGCGATTCATCGCGATGATAGAGCGTACTTGATCCAAACTCGATGACGATTTCTTTTTAAAGAGTTCACCATATTCATTAAACTCACAAAGGCCTATCTTCTGGGCCGCTTGCTCTAGATTCCCTTCTAAGTCCTCAGGAATATCACAGTGCTCTTTCAAGTACTCGGCCATCACATGAATACCAACGGGCATCTCAAGGTAGTAAAAATCCATTCCCTTCTCTTTGGATAATTTTAACATAGAATCAATATTCTCTAAAAATTCCGAAGACTTAACTCTTTTGTATGTGATTGTTTTTACAATAGATTGTTCGACAATTTCCCGATTATTTTCATCGGCCATCACTTGCCTTAGCCACTTAAAGGAGCTTGTATCGCGAAGTTTCTGAACCCAAAGCTCTAACGAGAAGGGAGAAGTCTTGGCCATGACCTCAAGGTCACTTTCGCCCGAGGGAAAATAAAAGCGGTTAAAGTCCACGTCATTGACCAAATAGGAGACGATGACAGCATCAAGTTTTTCTTGCTCCACAATCTGCTTAAAGAGGAGTTGCCCTTGAGAAGAAGAAAATCCAATGACACTGTAATTGAAAAAACAGATCCTCTGACGTTGAAACTTTTGATTGAGACGAGATGAGTAGATTTCACTCTCCTCAACTCCCCAACCAAAGCTAGGCGAGGCTCCAAAGATTCCAATCCTTTTTTTACATTCCCTTTGCTTAAGATTAATCGAGCGAAACCCCTGGGCGTCGGTACCCAACGGGGCACCAAAGAAATCTTCTTCGAGATTACCACGAACTCTCCAAAGAAAATCCGAATGAGAGTGAAGGACACCGTAAATTTGATTGTAGCGAGAATCATTAACAAAGAGTGAAGCGCAAAACTCTATCAGGGCGAGAAGTATCAGCGTTACGATTCCATTTTTAAAAATAAAACTCATGCAGCGCCATTCCTTAGAGTAAAAGAAAGGGTCTTAAGCATTCCCATTCTAAGAATATGGGAGACCCTTTTCTTATAGCTTTCTTCATCTGTTAAATAGAGAGGCAGGGCCGTTGTTTTGTTGCCCGGAGAAAGGTCACATTGGCAGCAATTATCACAATCCTTTGATTCATAGTTAAAGAAATCGATGGCAGGACTTCCTAGGTAACAAAGAGTCAATTTGCTCTGTTCGGCAAGCTCCTCTTTGAGAGTAAAGAACTGTTCCGGTTCATAGGGAAACTGAAGACTTCCCCGTTCATTTTGCAACGTGATTCTATTGAGGATCACTTTTTTAACTTGGGCTCCTTTAATAAAATCAACGCAGGCCTGGTAATATTGTCCATCTTCGAGTTGGTGCAAAATCTGTGGCAAGAGGTTAAAGCGTAGCGCACTATCGATTCCTTTCTCTTGTAACTGTTGGACAATTTTAACTCTTTCCTGTGCACTAGCGGCCAATGGTTCTAGCCGCTCCCCCATCTTTGGACGGGGACTAGAGACACTCACTTGAATATAGGTAAGCTCAGGTTCAAAGAGTTCTAGGTATTTTTTTTCTAAGCACAGCGGAGACTTCGTAAAAATGATATAGGGATAGCGATACTTCTTAAAGAGCTTCAGCATTTCATAGGTGATTTGGGTCTTCTTTTCGAGATCTTGAAAAGGGTCGGTTTCAAAGCCCAAGCGAACTGGAATTCTCCGTCTTAAGATCTTTGATATTCCCGAATTTGCCTCTTTATCAAAGGCCTCTTCAAAAAGCGCCCTTAACTTAGGCAGACTCAACGAAGTTCTTTGTTCTGGTCCAAAATCCTTGGCGTAGCAATAGACGCATCCAATATCACAAAATTTAGAAAAACTATCAATGACGAGGGTATAGTGGCATAGGAAATGATCATTTTTGTCATTATACAACTTCATTTAGGAACACTTTGTTTTAACCAGTAAAGTGCTTATAATTGTAACATGACACCAAAGAAAAAGTTATATATTCAGAGGCTTTATCTGGCCATCTTCGGCCTCTTACTAAGCGTTCTAACCGTCGAAATTGTCTTAAGACTATACGTCTCTGTTTTAAATGAACAAAAAACCTACACTTTCAACAAGGAAGCTGTATACAGAATTGCCAAAGAACAAAAGGAACATGCTTCTGGCTATCTTCGCAATGATACCCAAGAGGAGTACGCGTCTCAATCAAAACCCTTGGGCACAATCTATGCCCTAGGAGATTCCTTTACCAATGGGGGGAATCTTGATTTCTCGGCCAGCTACCCCTACCAATTGCACCAGTCTTTAGAAGAAAAGTGGACCATCCACAATATGGGAGTTTGCGAATCTTCCAGCATCGACGCCCAAAATACCGTTACCAAACTTATGGGCGAAGGAGTTGAACCGGGCTCCCTCTTCCTCATCCTTACTGGGGCGACTGACATCTTTGCCGGACACAACCAGTCCAAGGATACGATGGCCACCCCCCTCATTCAAATTCAAAAGAAACAAAGAATGGATCAGTATAGCTACCCAAGCTTTCTCAATCACTTCAAAAGCTTTCTGCTTCTTAAAGAGCTGACCACTCAATACCTTTGGGTTCACTCCAATCAACAACTCAGCTCCGACCTCTTCATTGTCCAAAAGCTCAATCAAATCTCAAAATCCTCTTCCTATCAACTCTGCCTTGCGGCCCACAGCGATGGCTTTTGCCTCGCTCACGAAATGGATGAACCCATGGCCAAGGATGCACGAGAATATGTTTTAGAATACCTTCTCAAGCTAGATCTTGGGATGGACTCCAAAGATTACGCACAACGCATTAGAAGTCTTCTTGACTACCTCAAAGTGCATGGAGGTACTCTAGAAGAGTTTGCTTGGGTAGATACAGTGGCCACCCTCTCTTTTCTTGCCTCTAAACAAAGTCAGCTCTCTCTTCAATCTATTGTGGATGAGCTCAGAGCAACCTTTAACCAGTTTCCCCACCCCCACAAAGATGACCACCTCTTTCTTCAGGCCATATCGAATCTTGCTGAGGCCATGGCCAATAGAGAAGTTCTTTTAGAACAAAGAAAGGAGCGCATTCGAAAAATAGTAGTCGATCTGCAAGAGCATAAAATGAAGCCCATTCTCATGACTTATCCCTTGGCCTATAGTGAAGTAAATCAATCCATTAGAGAGGTTGCCAAGCAATTGGGAGTCCACTTGATTGATCTTCAGTCTATATTTGAGAAGTCTCAGAAAAGTCAGAAAGAGAAACTCCTCGTCGACTACCAACACCTCACCAAAAAGGGAAATCAGATCGTCGCAGAGAGTATCCGCAACTATCTTAACGAGAATAACTTATCCAAGATGGGCCCTAGCAAATAATATATCTTGATCCCTCTTATTCAACGATGTACTTCCTTTCCGGTAACCATGAAAATTTTAAAAATTTGTTATATTAATGATTAACATAGTGTAAATTCAGCTCATAGTTACCATTAATCACAAACCCAAAAGGAAGAATAGAAATTGCAACTTTCTAACCTTTGGAACAACAAACTCTTAAAGAAAACCTTTAAGAACTCTGCAAATGAGGAAAGGACATATTTCGCCCTAACCATGCTTACGGCCTTGCTCTCTGCCACTACTGCAGTGGGACTGAGTAAAATCACCCATGTTCTTATCACTTACTTTGGAACAGACAAACCTTTTGAACTCAAATCCTTCGTATTTGGCGGAATTGCCTTGCTCATCAGTGGCTTTATCTCGACCCGCCTCTATCCCTCAACTTCTGGTTCAGGGATTCCCGGGGTAAGAGTGGCCTTGGCCGTTTTTCACGGAAAAATGCCCCTCAAAGATACCTTTGCTAAATTTGTGACCAGTGCCCTCTCCCTTTCTTCGGGGATGTCACTAGGAAGAGAGGGGCCAACGGCCGCTATTTCGGCCGGGATTGGTTCCTATTTTGGTCAACAATTCAAATTGTCCAAGAGAAAAGTGAAAGGTCTCGTGGCCATTGGTTCCGCGGCCGGTATTGCTGCGGCCTTCAATACGCCTATCGCTGCAGTGGTCTTTACCTTGGAAGAAGTCGTTGGTGACCTCAATGCCAAAGTTCTGGGCAATATTATCATTTCATCGGTTGTGGCCTCTATTGCCGCCCACCTTATGATGGGAAATCAGCCGACTTTTCAAAGCTTGAACTACAGTTTGGGTCACCCCAGTGAACTCCTTCTCTATGTTATTGTTGGATTTGGAAGTGCTATCTTTGGTCCGCTGTGGACAAAATCAGTTCTTTGGACTCGTGACTTCAATAGCAAGGTTTTCAAAGGGCACCGCCTCACCGTAATCATGGTGACCTTTCTTATTATTGGATTAATCTCCTACCTACAACCTGAAGCACTAGGAAGTGGTCACGACACCATTGAAGAAGCTCTACTTTCTCTTCTTAAAGATTGGAAGTTTCTCCTTGGACTCTTTATCTTGAAGTTTATTGCCACGACAGTTTCCTATGGTTCGGGAGTAAGTGGTGGTCTCTTTCTTCCCACCCTACTCATGGGGGCCATTTTGGGCAGCCTCTTTGGTTCACTCTTTGAGATTATCTTTCCTCAAATGGGTCTCAATATTGGTGCCTTTGCACTAGTAGGAATGGGAAGCTACTTTGTCTCAGTAATTCGCGTACCTTTCACCAGTATCATCATGATCTTTGAAATGACTCGTGACTATAATATTATCCTTCCTCTCATGGTTGCTAATATTGTAAGCTACTATATTAGCTCAAAGCTCCATGAAGGATCGATCTACGAGTCAATCTCTGAGCAAGATGGCATTCATCTTCCCACCAAAGAAGATGCTGAAATTTTAGAGAGCCTGATTGTTGAAGATGCAATGAAGCCTGATCCCATCAGCTTAAACTCAACTCTTAAAATTGAAGACGCTATCGATGTCATTAAAGAATTTCCTTTCTCTGGCTTTCCCGTGCTTAAGAATGGCCTTATTGTTGGAGTTGTCTCGAAGTCCGACCTTGAGCAGGCCATGGCCAAGAAGCAAGGTGCGGAGCCTGTTCTTTCTGTCGCAGAGAGAAAGGTTATCTCCATCTATCCTGATCAATCTCTGATGGTTGCTTTTCATAAACTCGACCGCTTCCACGTCTCTAGACTTCCCGTTGTTAGTCGTATCAATGACAAGAAGCTCATTGGGATCATCACAGCGGAGAATATCGTCTCTATTTTTGGGTACCACCTCAAAGAAACGAAGCAAGACCTTTCCAATAAAGTTGAAAAAGAATCTTAGTCGAGAAAAACCCTCTCATTATTTTTAAAGCGGGTCTTGATAAGTGATTCAAGTAAAAAGGGCTTTGTCGACAAAAAGGAGAGCATCGTGAGCACAGCGGAGCTTTGAATCGATGAAGGGAAATGGGCCGTCTTATAGGCCACGCCAATGGAGTCGATTTCGTTAACCACATGATGCCAGTAAAAGCCAGGAAACCAAAGGACATCCCCCGGCTCCAAGGTAACTTCAAACTTAGTGCAATACTTGGCCAAGGGAAAATCCGCTGGATCAGGACTTTCAAGGGTCATCTTACTAAAGAAGTACGCTCTTCTCTCTGCGCGAACATTCAAAAAGAAGCGCTCGCTGGGCTCCCAAAATGTCCATTTCTTCTTGCCATAAATTTGAATAAATACAGTATTAGATAACGCAGTATGGATTGGCGTCAGAGTATTTCCCCCTCCAATAAAAAGAAAGAACTTTCGTCCAATGGAGCCTGGAAAAGAAAATTGCTCTAACCAATCCACATCAAAGTCACTTCGGAGACTAGAATCATGGTGCACCATTGGTGAAAATTTAAGATAAACTTTGGAGCCACGCTTGAGCATATCAATATATTTGGACATTGAAGTTGTGCCAAATTCTTGAACTCCATTTTCAAAGAGACCTTCACTATTGAGCACGGTGACTTCTTGTTCACCGTAGTGGTTCTTAAAGTAATCGAGATCCCACTTAGCGCTATTCCAATTTTTAGCCGCACCTCTAAAGACTTGAACTTGAGAGTTGGAGCGAATGGACTTGATATCGATTTGAGAATCAAACTCACGAAAGAGCTGATGCTTAGGGCGAAAGTCCTGTAATTGTGACAATTGGGTATCTACTTTGCGAATAAGCCTCTGCTCAGCACCAGAGCAGAGTTGGGTGTAAAGATTCTTTCCCATAAAGTGCTCGGCCAAGAAGAGAGCATTATACTTTAGCCAATCGATTGATTTGATATATTCAGGTTTCAATGGCTCACCTATGAAAATCGTCTCTAAGCTCTTTTATATTCTTTTGAACTCTCATTATAACATCAATTCAAGCTCTCCCCTAAGTGAAAAGCTAGTGACAATGATCACTAAACTTCAATAATATCGGCAACCTAATTAACCTCTAGGTTCCCATCCCTTATAGTAGTAAAATAAAGAGCAATAGCATAAAAAGGATTTAAACTGTTGAGAGTCTCTCCCAAACTGACATATCCCCTATGGCTGATGGCCCATATTTTTCAAAGTGAGAAACTGAGAAATCACTTTCTCAGTCTGGCCCAAGAGCAAGGCTTCTGCGCCCCAGATGCCGGACTTATCGCCGTAGATGAAATCGATGCCCAAGAGGTGGATGCCCACAGCTTCCATTCACTTATCTATGAAAAAAAGCCTCTTATCATTCGCGCTTTGGCCAAGGAGCACCGAGAAAATCCACACATTAATCACAACTATCTTATTGAAAATTTCGGTGAATTTAAAACAGCTCCACGTATTGGAGATAACCAAGTTGCTGCCGAGAAAACAATTAAAGAAATTCTAACCCAAAATAATCCCGAGGTTCAGCAGACCATTGCTAGTGCCTTGATTACAGAGGAAGAAAAACTCAAGAATGATATCAATATCAAAGCGTGGATACCCCATGACGGAATATTGAACTCTCCTCTTCTAAATAATACCCTCTTTGTATCCTCTGAAGGCTTTTACACTCGACTGCATATGGAAGCAGGGCGCTTACTCAATGTTCAGCTCTCCGGCAAGAAAACGTGGTATCTGATTGATCCCCGGTACTCCCATATTGTAGAGCCGCTCCTTTCTGATACCACGATCCACTTTTCTGATGTAGTCAAAGAGATATCCGATATCGAAGACAAGTTGGCCGGCCAGATCCCCGTTTACACCTGTACTCTAGAGCAGGGCGATGTACTACTTATCCCACCTTTTTATTGGCATACTGTTTTTTGCCAAGAAAAGGCCGTATCGACAACTTACCAGTGGCTTACGTTCTTTAAGCCCTTTTTTGAAAATCCATTTCTCAGTATTTTTCTCCTCACCTCAAGAAACCCTTCACTTTGGGATGTTCTCTTTAAAAGAGGAAGAAAATGATACGAAGACAACTTATAAAAGCTTTCCCTGCTCTAATATTTCTCTATATATTCTTTCTAGGACTTTTGAATATTCAAATTGATCACTATAACTTTGAAGGTGGTCTTTATAAATTTCGCTACCGCAGTATCGTAAGTGATCATGACTTCAATTTAATCAATAATACTGAAGGTAAATTCGATGATATTATTACCCCTACCGATAATATTGCGGACATGCATGATATCGGAGCCCCTATTCTTTGGGCCTTTGTTTATGACTGGTATCACACCTTCTTTCCCGAGCTCAGCCCCTTAGAAATGACAGAGAGTGCTTTTATTTTAGATGAGGAGCTCATCGTCAGTGCACTACACCTCTGCTTACTGATTTTTATTTTTATGAGCTTATTTAAATCAGGACAAATCAAGAAAGAACAGTGGCCTATTCCATTGCTCTTGGCCTTTGCTCTAGGGATTCACGACTATACCATTGATCAATTCTTCACAGCAGATATCGTCGCCCTCTTTATCATGGGCCTACTTACTATCCATCTCACGAGAATCGATATGGAGAAGAAAGAAGATATCTACTCCATGGCACTTCTTTTTGGTGTTCTTAGAGTCGTAAAGATTAGCTCCATCCTCTATACACCGGCCCTAGTGATTTTCCTCTTTCTTAAGAGAAAAGACATGTTGAGCTTTACTGCTAACCTTACTCGCTTCGCAGTGACCTACCTTATTTTTATCTTAATTACCGAAATCAATTTCTATACCAATATTGGTTCTTGGAGTTTTCTCCAGGGATATAACTACGCCTACTCCCTGGAGTACTTAACCAGTCTCCATGGATGGAAGGCCACCTACTTCTACCCAAGAGGGCTCTTTCTTCATACCCCGATTTTACTCTTCTCTCTCTACCCTCTTATTCTTCTCTTTCGGAATATCAAAAGCAAAGGCATCAAAAGACTTACACTCCTTGATTCTAAAGAGCTGATCACTCTCCTGCTGTGCTCTTTCATGCTCATTAAGCTAGGGCTAGGACTCTTCTCCATTACGGCCCACTATATTGGACTAGGTGCGCGCCAATTCTTTATTGACTTCATTCCACTTTGCTTTCTCTTTCAATACTTATGGGAGCGCTCAAAGAAAATCACCTTTATTCTTTTGATCGGTAGCTGTATCGCTCTTCTCTTTTATACTTTCAGTTGGTATGCCGTAGAAAAAGACTTTGAACTCTTTACCATTAGTTATCCTATGAACTCTCATCAATGGGCAGCTGGGGTGTCAGACTTCGTCATGGGGATATTTCCTTATCTTACTCGTCTTGCTCGCGGTCTGGTTTATCATTTGGACTTATTCCCACTTCTAACCTTTCTCGGGGTTGTCGTTGGACTCTTTTATCGCCTTTACAATTTTAAATCTTCACGTATTTATGCTTCATCACTATTAGCACTTGTTATTCTCACCTATTCACTTTTTAACCTTTATAATAATGCACCCAATACTTCAGAGTATTTGCAAAAAGTCGGATATGATCACTACTTGCAAGGAAGAGGAGGGCCACTCTACCTTCAACACGAACTGGTATCAGGTCTTTCTTTGGCCCAAGAATACGAAAGGCGTTACGGCACCCCTACTTCCCAGAAATATTTGAAAGAGCTTTCATTTACACTAAAACAGAGTCTCTATAATGACATAGGCTTTATAG
>JBFHGF010000074.1:0-10532 GCA_041583335.1 Bacteriovoracaceae bacterium | reverse complement strand
GAGGTAGAGGAAATGATTTTCTTTACTTTTCTTCTGGTGCCAAAGGTTTTTATATTTCTGCTCTGTGGCCTGTCCAAGGTTTATTCTATTGAGAGCAAAAATTAAGTTGGTTTCAAGAGGGAGATAGTTAGGATGTTTATGATAGAGCTTGAGAATTTCTTGATGATATTCTTTTTCCTTTAGGTTCATTAAAAGTTCCACTTGAAGTTTGCGAATGGCATGATCAAGTTTCGGATTCTCCGTTTTTGCATAACTTAAATTAACTAGAATTAAGAAAGAAAATAAGATTTTCATAGTTTAGTTCTCCTCTCGATAGGAGCTTATTCTATGAAATAATAATTGAGATGAGAATGATGAATTACTCTATTCAGCTACTTAGAAGGAAAAAAGATCAAGTTGATGAGCATTTTCTCCAATAGGGAGATTTTGATTTTCGTTTTGGGTCTTTTCGGTAGGAGTTGGAAACGAAATAATTTGCGCCTCTTCATTCGTTTCTAAGGCCACCTTTTGGGCCTGTTCAACTTTGAGAGAGTGTTCATAGTGGAGGAACTCATTTTCCGTCATAACTTCTGTTTGTGAAAAGAAGTCAGGTAGCCCTTTGCTATCACTACGTATGAGGTTGATGAGAAAGGGGGTGAAGAAGAGTAGGTAATTGACGGTATAACCCAGAGTTCTCATGAAGGATTCCATAAAGGAGAGATCTTTAGGAGAATCTTCGTGGCCTACTGTTCTTAAATCAAAGAAGGTCATCCCAATGGTTTTGCCATGACCGAGAAAGAAGCTAACCAAAAAATACGAGAAGTAAGTGAACATAAATGTACTGATATACATCTGATCTATATTTCCTAGGAGAGCGCGCTTTACTGTCATGGGAGCGTGCTCAAAGGATGTATTCACAAAGTTAATATAAGAATAGAGCCCTATCTTATGGAGAATGATTATGCCATAGAGGTCGACGTTAAAAGCGTAGAAGCGCTTCCTGTTCTTAGAGAGCTTTTTCTTTCCTTCATGTACCGATGGATTGGATTCCATAAGATGCTCATGGGTAATTTCTTTTACCAGGTTGAGATCAGGGGAGGTATGGTGGTCAGAATTGATATAGTCTCTAGCTTCATTCATGCCTACTTTTCGGGTATACTAGGGGGCAACTTGACTTTACCCCATCGGCTAACCCATTTGGGCAAGTCTTTCCCTAGGTCGCTAGGTACGCGGTCCCTTTTGGAGATTATGAGCCAGCTAAGTATAAGAAAAACAACCAAAGATGACCTCTCCTTTGTCTTAGAAATGATCCAAGATTTGGCCCATTTTGAGAAGGCGCCACTGGCCGTTAAGGTAAGTGTCTGCCAGCTTGAAGCTGACTTTGAAGCCGGACTCTTCGACTCGATTATTTTAGAAAAGGACGCTCAGAAAGTAGGGATGGCACTCTTTTATTTTCGTTATTCTACATGGAAGGGGAAATCCCTCTATCTAGAGGATCTCTATGTCATTCCCGAACATCGTGGTGCGGGGCTTGGAAAATTGGTGATGAAGTATTTGGCCAAATTTGCAGTTGAACAAAAATGTGGTCGCTTTGAATGGCAAGTCCTCGACTGGAACGAACCTGCCATTGAATTCTATAAAACCCTTGGTGCCGACATTGATCCGGAGTGGATGAATTGCCGGCTTGAAGGGGAGGCCATAGCACAGCTAGGCAAATCTTAATAACAGCTAGAAATAATCGCTAATATCTCATCGCGATCATCGTAATCGAAAGTTCTCATATTACGAGTGGTGGCCTCAATACATTGGTAGGTCTGAGAAGTCCCCAGGCCACAGGCCACAACCACTTCAATGATTTCTTCGCGGTCGTCGTATTCAAAAGTCTTTAGCCCTCTAGTCGATACCTGAATACATTGAACAAGAGTATTGTTGGTATTCCCTCTTCTTATGCCTTGAGTACAGGCCTTGATAACTTCAATGCCTTCTAGGCGCTCATCAAAGTCAAAGCTCTTAAGTCCACGCTTGGCCTCGGTAATACAGGCGGCCGTATTGCGGTCTCCTTGAGAGCAGTATTGATTAATCTCTTGGATTTCGGGGAGCTCGTCATATTCAAACGTTCTCATGCCCGCCACAGTCGCGTCGAAGCAGGCCTGAGGATTAGGAGGGGCTACGCGGCCACAAAGTTGCTGGTTGAGGATCTCTCTCGTTGAAACTTGCATAATGGACTGGTCCTGGCACTGAACACGCCAAATACCACGAGAAATTTGAATCATAGAGTAAGCGTCTTCTAGTGCTGCTGAAGCCACTTGAGTTGAACATGCGAATACAAGGGTAAGGATGCTTATAAGTCTTTTCATTGGATTAACTCCTTTAAGGACTGAACCTTATTCATCATTTGTAATGGGGTCATGTTGTTAATATCTAAATTCTTAAATTCATCTTCGAGTTCTTTTAAATACTTCGGTATCTCAGGAACTGCTTGTCCTTCAGGAAAGAAGCTCAGCTGTTGAACTTGAGGCTTTGTTTTTTGGCTTGAGGCTGGAATTTGAGCACTCTCATCTTCTAATCCATGCAGGATTTCCTCGGCACGGTGGAGAAGGGATTGAGGTAGACCGGCGAGTTTGGCCACATAGATACCAAAACTTTGGCTAGCCCCTCTCTCAATAAGTCGATAGAGGAATTGAACATCGCCATCTTTATTTTGGGTTTCGACAGTAAGGTTCTTTGCTTGGGGGAGGTCATCGATAACGTCAATGAGCTCATGGTAATGGGTGGCAAAGAGCGTAATGCATTGGGTATTGTGTATGAGGTGTTCACATAGGGCCCAAGCAATACTCAGTCCATCATAGGTTGAAGTTCCTCGTCCTACTTCATCGAGAATAACCAGTGAGTTTTGAGTGGCATGGCGAATGATCTCTGCTGTTTCGGCCATCTCTACCATAAAAGTAGACTGACCTTTTAAAATATCATCACTGGCCCCAAGGCGACTGAAGAGGAAGTCACAAAGTCCAATCTTTGCCTTGGTTGCAGGAACAAAGGATCCAATCTGGGCCAAAGTTTGAATAATGGCCACTTCACGCATAACGGTCGTCTTACCGGCCATGTTTGGTCCCGTTATCAAACCAAAGAAAATATCTTTGTTAAGATTTAAATCATGACACACGAATTGGTCTTTAAGTGCATTCTTTATGAGCGGATGCCACGCTTGTTCGATATGAACCTCAGGGTGGTCGCCTTGAATAAATTCAGGGCATGATAAGTTATCTTGTAAGGCCATCCAGGATAAGGACTGTAGAGAGTCCGTAAGGGAGAGCCCATCGGAGAGATCCTGAAGGTCGGAGGAAAGAGTGGCCACTTGAGCGACAATATCTTTGAAGATTTCACGCTCCATGCGTTCAAGCTTTTCTCCGGCACTAATGATCTCTTTTTCAAATTCATTGAGTTCATCTGTGGTGTAGCGCTCGCTATTGACTAAGGTCTGACGCCTTTGAAAGGTTTCAGGAACTTGCTTAGTGAAACTTTTGGATACTTCAATAAAGTAGCCGGCAACATTATTCGATTTGATTCGAAGCTTCGCGATTCCGGTTTCTTCACGGTAGCGTTCCTCTAGAATTGTGAGCTCTGATGAAGCATTCTGGGAGAGCTTGGCCAGTTTGTCACGCTTAGGGTTACAGCCCGGCTTAATTAGGTTCCCCTTATCGAGAGAGGCACCAATTTCATCATTGATGGTATCATTAATTTGTTTGGCGAGCTTTACCAAATCCTTCGTTACACTAGTTTTTAAATTCTTATTGATTTGTTTTTCAACAACTGAAGACTTATGCAATTGACTAAGGGCTTGATGAACATCAATTGCTCTAGCGGTATTGAGAAGATCTCCGGCATTCACTTTATTGGTCGAAACTTTGGCAAGAATTCTTTCGAGATCCCTTACTTCTGAGAGTTGGTCACGGGTTTCGATTAAGCGATCTTGATGTTCAAGAAAGTATTTAATAACACTTTGGCGTGAGTTGATCTCTGAAAGGTCATATAAAGGTGTAGCAAAGAGTTGTTTGAGCTTTCTTGAACCCATGGCCGTTTGGGTTTTATCCATATAGCCCAAGAGAGATTCTTTATAAGTCTCACGAGTACGTGGAAGAATTTCCAGCCCTTGTAAAGTGCTAAGGGTAACCTTCATTTCGCCTTTTTCATTAACAACTCTGAAAGGGCGAATGTGAAAGAATTCATCGAGGTTTTGAGTGGAAGTCACATAGTAGGCCAGAGCACCAATCGGTCCCATGATTTCTTTATGGGCCTTGAGTGTTTTATCCCTTTTATGACCTGGAATCATTTTTTCGGTATAGATTTCTGTATACTTGGGATCAAAGTATTCTTCTGATAAGTAGGTGGTGAGGATTCCGAGGTGTTCAAGACAACTCTTCATTGTATCGCACTCATCCCACTGGCCCATATAGGTCATTAACTCTCGGGGAGAGTAGAGGCGCAGTTTGTTGATAAGGGCCTCAAGGTCTTCAAGGATAAGTCCATCAAATTCGCCGGTAGTGAAGTCCAAGACAACAAGAAGATATTTTTCTTCACCGTTGATAACTGCTTTTAAGGAAGAGGCCATGAAGCGCTGTTCGCCAGAATCTGTTTTGTCGAGATCAAAGGGCATTCCAGGGCTCACCACTTGAGTCACGGCCCTTTTTACAATTCCTTTGGCATCTTTGGGGTCTTGAACTTGCTCACAGATGGCAACTTTTAATCCCATATTGGAGAGACGATCAATATAGACGGCGGCTGCATGATGAGGGATTCCGGCCATAGGAATAGGAAAGTGCCCAATCTTTCCTCGATGAGTAAGGGTGATATTAAGAAGCTTGCTGGCCCTAACGGCATCTTCGAAGAAGACTTCATAAAAGTCTCCCATTCTAAAAAGGAGAAGATGGTCTCGGTAGTTTTCCTTGATGGAGCTGTACTGTTCCATCATGGGAGTCAGTTTTACTTTGGCGTCGAGAACCTGTTGCAGAGTGGTTGTGGTGGACACTAAATAATCCTTTGCGTTGTGTTTATTCGTCTCTATTTCGGGGCTTTAAAAATAGGGGGCAATTATGACAAAAATACTCGGGGATCGTAAAGGATGATGTTTAGCGTTATTTTTCTTCGATTTTTGCTAACTCACTAGAAAAAGGGGGATTTGTCATATTGAAAATGCTAGAATATCCCCATGCTCGCTCGTAAACAGACCATCATCATATTTCTCTTTGCCCTTTTGAGCGTCGTACTGATTATTTTCTCTTATTCTAACGATTGGGATGGGGGAGTTTTTCAGGACTATAAGAATCTTGATGATACAGTAAAGAACACTCAAGAGACTTACTTTAAGAATATTGACTACTTTCTTCTGAAGGAATCCAAGCCTCACTTCTCTCTTAAGGCCATAGAGTTGGTAACGAACAATACTTCCAAGAAGACTTTCTTCTTTGACCCGGATGGGCATGTCTTTTTGGAGAGTGGGGAGAAAGTTTTCTACAAGGGGGATCGTGGAATTTACGATCAAACCATTGAGAAGCTTGTACTTAATGGCTCTGTCGATGTGAAGACGGGGGACAGTCAGGCCAACTCAGATCAAATGATTTATGAAGAAAAAGAAGATCGTGTGCAATTGGTGGGGAATGTAAAAACCAAGCGCTACTTTCCAGATGAGAAGGATTGGATTTTCATCGACGCCGATGAATCTTTCTTATGGCCGGATGCTAACAAGTCTCGTTATGCAGGTAATGTGGTGGGGCTGGTGAAGAGGTTACGGGTTTATGAAGACTCCCTCTATTTTTGGTGTAACGAACTCCTCTTAGATATGAATATTAATAAGGCCGACCTCTATCAAAATGTACGCATGAAGAAGGCCAATCTCGATGCTTCAAGTAGACGAGGTGAAATCTTCCTTGAGAATTATAATAAGAAAGTGAAGTACTACGCTCTCTATGACGACGTAAAATTGGTAGAGAAGTTGGTTCAAAAAGAAAAGACGATTGAGCGTCGGGCCTTCTCTGAAAAGTTAGAAGGACTGCCCAGTGAAGATAAGGTCATTTTGACGGGTTACCCTAAAGTTTATCAACTTAATGATGTGATCAAAGGCAATAAAATCGTCCTTAGACAAAGCACCGAAGTAGTGGAAGTGGACGATGCCAATACCAAATTTCAAGTAGAATAATGTAAGTTATTTTAGATACTTAGGCTTGCTGACAAAAAGAGGCAAGGCCCTTGCATAAAAACCGGAATAAAAAGCTCAAGTATTGCTCGCTGATGTCGATAAGGTTGGTAAGTAGAAAAAGTGATGCTTGATAGGAAATTTAATTAAATAATAAGCTCTAAGGTCATGGTTGATCCTTAAGACGTGTAGAAACATAGAGTGAACATGGAAGAAGTTAAATTTTTAAAAGCGAAGAATTTAAGAAAAACTTACGGTGGGCGTACGGTTGTCAAAGGTGTCAGCTTAGAAGTCAGCCAAGGAGAAGTGGTTGGATTATTGGGCCCAAACGGTGCCGGAAAAACGACCTCTTTTTATATGATGGTAGGTTTGGTTAAACCTGATGAAGGAGACGGAGGAATCGAACTCTCTGGAGAAGATTTAACCAAGTATCCTATTCACATCCGTGCTTTAAAAGGCGTGGGTTACCTTCCTCAGGAAGCGAGTGTGTTTAGGGATTTGAGTGTTGAGGCCAATATTTATGCGGTCCTTGAGAATAGAGCTCTACCTACGACGAAGAAGAGAAATTTGCTGAACTCACTGATACAGGACTTCGGCTTAGATCATATTCGAACTTCAAAAGGGGGAGACCTCTCGGGGGGAGAAAGAAGGCGGGTTGAAATTGCTCGCGCCTTGGCCTTAGAGCCGAAATTTATTTTACTGGATGAACCTTTTGCAGGGGTAGACCCATTAGCAGTGAGCGATATTCAGGGAATAATTCGAGGACTAAAGCAAAGGAATATCGGAGTTCTGATTACCGATCACAATGTAAGGGAAACTTTAGGAATTGTTGATCGCGCTTATATCATGAACTCCGGTGAACTTCTGGTTAATGGAACACCAGATGAAATTGTTAATAATGAAAGAGCAAGGAAGTTCTATTTAGGTGAAGAATTTAAAATGTAATCTCATTGCATTTGAATAGAATTAAATAGAGGTGCCTATGGCCATCAAAATGTCCCAAAGTTTAAAGCAGACGCAAAGTTTGATGATGACGCCGCAATTGCAACAAGCGATCAAACTTTTGACTCTGACCCATCTTGAAATGACGAATGTTATTGCTGAAGAGATGGTGGAAAACCCGATGCTCGAAGAGCTCGATGGTGGGGAAGGTTCGGCTAAATCTGATAAAGAAGAACGCCTAGAAATGCAAAACCAAGAGGCGACATCAGAGAACTTTCAAGAAAGTGGTCCCGTTAACCAAGATGATTTTGATTGGCAGTCCTATATTGAAACCTATAACTCATCGTCTTCGAGTAATCCACCTAATATGGCGACTCAAGACTTTGATGAGATGCCTAATTACGAAAATATTGTTACCAAGGGAATGTCACTAACAGAACATCTAGAGTGGCAGTTGAGAATGGAAGAATTGAGCGACCAAGATATGAAGTTCGCTTTGGAAATCATCCACAGTATTAATGACGATGGTTACCTCTCTGTACCTTTTGAAGAGATTATGGCCACTACAGATATGGACCGTGAAGGAGCGGAAGATATTTGGCAAATGGTTAAGTCTCTCGATCCTGTTGGTTGTGCTTGCGAGTCTCTTACCGATTGTCTTCTTTCTCAGGCAAGAATCGCTGAAGAGAGAAGCCCACTTTTGGAAAAGATTATTCGTGAACACCTAAAAGATCTTGAATCTAAGGATTATGAAAAAATTGCGAAGGCCATTGGAGTGGAACGTGAACAAGTTCTCACTTCCCTTGAGCTTTTAAAGAACTTTCACCCAAAACCAGGGCGACTCATTTCTCCTGGGGAGATCCACTACGTAGTGCCTGATATTTATGTGGTGAAAGTAGGGGAAGAGTTTGTTGTTAAAGTAAACGATGAAGGGGTTCCTCGCTTGAGAGTGAGTCAGCTCTATCAAAAAATGTTAGCACAAACGGATAATAAAGAGGCCCAAGAGTATGTTCAGGAAAAACTGAGAAATGCTCTTTGGTTGATAAAATCCATTCAGCAACGACAAAGAACAATTTATCGTGTGGCCCAGGCCATTGTGTCCCAACAGCAAGACTTCTTTAAAAGGGGAGCAAGGTTTCTTAAACCAATGATCCTCAAAGATATTGCCAATGAAATTGGAATGCACGAGTCAACAGTATCGCGTGTGACTAATAATAAGTATATGCACACTCCGATTGGCCTTTTTGAGCTCAAGTACTTCTTCAACACCGGTGTTGGTGGGAAGAATGGTGGGATTGATGTCTCCAGTGAAGTTCTCAAGTTGAAGATCAAAGAGTTGGTGGCCAATGAGCCTCCGAAGAAGCCTTTATCTGATCAGAAGATTGCTGAGCTTCTTTCTCGTGATGACGTAAAAGTTGCCCGTCGTACTGTGGCCAAGTATCGAGAAATGCTAGGAATTGCCTCTTCTTCTAAAAGAAAAGTTAAGTAATTATAGGCAAAGTTACGAAAGAGTATTTACGCAAAAATAAATAAACTCCGCTTAAAAACGGAGGCTATTTTCATACACAGACAGGGAGATACCTACATGAAAATCACCGTTTCCTTCCAACATCTAGAGCATACACCATCGCTTGATGAGAGGATCCAAGAGAAGTCACAGAAACTCAAAAAGTATATGGAGGGGAAAATCCACATCAAATGGAACTGTTATGTTGAAGACCATCTCCACTTTGCAGAGATTGAACTTCTGGGACCAAAGTGCTCTTTTCACGCTTCTGCTCATTCAGATAGTTTGTATAAGAGTATGGATCTTGTCGTGGCCAAGCTTGAGAAACAACTGGATAAGAAGCACGCTAAATTAAAGAATAAACTTCACCGTAGCAAAGGCGAGAAGCCTGTCATTCTTGATTATGAATCAGCTTGGGATGAATACGACGAAGAATACAAAGACGTTATTTAAAAAATAAGGCCACGTTTGTGGCCTTTTTTTTTACGGTTAGCGGTTAGCAGTGATCGGTTAACAGTAACAGCGACAGTCAGCGTAATGGTTCACAGCTCACTGTTAACTGTTTCAACTTTTAATACTTTGGGTCCAAAACGATCGGAGAACTTAATTGCCATCGCCTTTGCGCCTTCCTCAGTAGCCACCACATCAATATACATATCAAAGAGGTCGCGTTCGGCGTAGAGCTTTATTTTTCCATTTTCAAATTTCCAGGTTCCCGTTCCCGTGTCGAGATTGGGAAGGTCGTAGTACCACTTCCCATCATTATAAATGGCAATTTCAATGGGGTAGTCTCTGTTGAGAATGGTCTTATCTTCATTGAGGTTGGGATCGGAGGGGAGGGGCTTGGAGTTAATAATTTGATCAAAGTCAGAGGACTTTACTTCAAAGAGTTTGAGTTCGGTCTTGTCGCCAGAAATAGGATTACAGCTAGGAAAGAGAATTAGGGCCAGTATAAAGGCCGTCGAGAGGCATTTGGTCATATGATTGACTCCAAAAATCGTTTTCAGAGTCAATCATAGCGGGGGAAGTGGGAAATGTCTAAGAGCTTAGTATCCTATCTGAGTTGGTGTCTAAAGAAGACGCCAGTGTCTCCAAAAGAAGAAGCGGTGAACTCGGATGTGGTCGAAATATGGCCAATTTTCTCGGCCTTTTCAATGAACTTTGTAATATGCTCGGGCTCATAATCGTAGTAATCAAATTGATTATCTGTATAGGCATAGACATCATAGAGAACAGTGCCCTCTTCAAGGGAAAGGATATCTTTTCTTATATCATGTTTCGCCGAAGGAAACTTGAGTTTAGGGTTAGGGACAAAGAAGAGCTGGCGGGGAATAAATGCCTTATCGGCTTTTTTGCCATGCTCATCAATAGTGGCCATATGCTCCAGAACAATTTCTTCTGGATAATCGGAAACTCTTTTGAAGAGGCTATGGATCAACTTCGGTCCAATTCCTCCAGCAATAGGAACGATATTGGATAGGGGATTGGCAAAGAAATTATAATCTTTTCCTTGCCCCTCTAAACGATAAAGCGCTGAAAGATTAGCACTTTCATGACCATCACGAAGGAGTTTCAGAGCAAGACCTGGTGCTACGTCGCGGCTTTTTGTTGGTCTGAAAGTGAGGGATAAACGAATGAGGCCACATTCATGCCCTTGAAAGACACCACTATAGTTATGCTTTCCTGTAGATACAAATTTTACTTTGGCCATCACTCCTCTTTCATGAAGGTACTTCTTCCACTTCTTAGGTGCAAAGTCAGAGTGATAATTTTCTTTCTTTCCCAGTTCTTGAATCGTCATCGCCAGCGGAGTTGCTGGCATGTCAAGCGAACCGGAATCGGATGCTGATTCGTTCTGCCCCGTCTCCAATGCGACTGCCCGAGTCGCAGAAGTCCGTGCGGCCGAATCGTGCT
>JBFHGF010000073.1:0-10560 GCA_041583335.1 Bacteriovoracaceae bacterium | reverse complement strand
CCACTAGATAAGAGCGCTTTGTCCGACCTTGTTTTGGAATATCGTCAAAATCCAAATGCCGAAAACAAAGAGCTCTTAGAGGAAACAGTTCAGCTCTATCGTTCAGACTTAGAGCAGGCCTCGAACCTCGATTACGAACAGCAGGCCCAGAGAAAGAAGATTCTTGATCGCCTTTGGGATTTTGCCTTAAACTAATAAGTTTTTTCAGTACTTTAGAACAAATTTTCTAGTCAATTCGTTGGGCCAAAAAACCGACAAGAATAGTGTGAAATCTCGTTATTCTTGGCAAGGCCCACCTCAGTCCTTAAAAATAAGAATACTCACCACTATGGTGATGGCCTGGGTCTGTTCTTGCCTTTTATCTGAAAGTACCTACGCCCTCAATCGAACTCAGGCCCGTTGGATTGCCACCCAGAAAACTCAGGGATACCTGCAAAGGGACTACAAGTCCTACCAGTACCCAACCTGTCAGGCGTATAACGACGACAAGCTTGAGTCCTACTATGCCTACTGTGAAAATGGAAGAATCGATTACCTCCCTCTACAGCAAGATAAATCTTATCATCTCGAACTGCCGGCCAAGATTTTAAGAAAGCAAGATCTAGAAGAAAATCTGCTGAAGAATCTAAAAAAAGAAATTACCCAAAAGATGAAGGATCAGTTTCATCGTTTAACCCTACACTACCAATGCTTACGTTACGCCAATAACCCCCATCACGTATCGCAATACTGTAGCAATATCATAAAAGGCTACCTGGACTCGACCCAAGAATACCTGCCGCAAATGCGCAGCTCTATGGCGGTGATGGACACCAGTTATACTTCAGTCTATGGCATGTCCAATTATGGACTCGACCCCGGGAAGCTCACCAAAGTCAAAGTAGAAGAAGATATAGAGCATCCCAACTTCGATCACGACATTGATCCCCTCTCAAAAGAGGAACAAGAGGCGCTCATCAAAAAGCGAAAAGAGCAAAGGAAGAAGTTGGAAACCCAGTTCTTTTCGGGGGAGAATATAGAGAAGAAGTGCGCCGCTCCCGAGGCCAGAAGGGAGACGATTTGTCAGACTGTGACCATTCCTAAACTCTATCACTTCGTACGCCAGCATGAAAATCAGGTCATCGATGAATCAAAGGCTTATTACGAAAGCATCATCACCCAATACCCTCATTTACCCTATATAAGAAAAGGAAAATTACCCAAGAATAATGATGAGCAAATTGCAGTGATTAAAGATGCAGTCAAAGAACTCTACGATCAGGCCCAGGCCCAATTTGAACAATGGGAAAATGCCCCACTTGAAGATTACAAATCATTCTTTCACTATCCCAAGGTAGTAGCAGGCATTCTTCAAGATAAAATTGAATACAACAAACTTCAATGCGATATCATTGAGGGACTCCACCAAACTTATGGACCTGGAGGTTCACAAGAGACGTTAAGAACCATAGGCATTGCCCTAGGTACACTCGTAGGTGGTGGCGTGTGCCTCATGACCGGAGGCCTCACGTGCGCTCTTGGTGTTGCCATCGTGGGAGAGGCGCTAAGCCTTGCTCCCGATCAAAGTCAACTCTCCCTCACCCAAGAACTCTATCGCAGTGGCGTAGTCGAGGCCAAAGACGTAGAGGCCGATCGTGACCAAAGGAACTTCTCTGCGGCCATGGCGCCATTATCTTTTGTAGGCCTCAAAGGTTCACAAGCGATTCGTTCAGGCTCCCGAACTCTTTCGGCCGAAACCCACGGCCTGCAGGGTCTGGCGAAAATTTCAGATGAACTCTTTGATAGCACAAAACCTCTCACCAAAAGTCATTTGAGTGCCCTTCTCGATTATAAGGCCACTGGCCCTCTCCAAAATAAGAAATGGATTGAGTTGGCCAAAGGGGCCAATCAAAGAGAAGCGCTCTTCTTTGATGTTGAAAATGCAGTGATGAAGAAGCTCAATGATGGATTGGGAGATAAGAACTTAGTCACATCATTAACCAACTTACACAAAGCGATGTTGCAAAAGGAAGTCGAACAATGGTTGAAGAAATATCCTGAACTCGATATCGCCCTCTACTCTGATTTTAAATCCCTGCGCTTTGTCCTCGCTGGCGATCTCCCTGCTGAATTAAAGCGAAAGCTTAAAAGTGAATTTGCATCCCTCACTCGAAAGGTGAATGATCAATTCAAAGAGAAGCTCTCCCTCTTAAAAGGTGATATTCCTGAGACCATGCCCGCGGCCGATACTTGGTTTAAAGGTGGTATTGGTGACAGCGCGGATCAAGCGGGATTGGCCGCAAGAAAGAGTCGCGAAACAAGGGATACAGCAGCAGTAGATATTGATCAGTTACGTGGGCGTATTCAAGTGGAGCTCGGAGGCATTGAAGGTTTACGTACAAAATTAGGTAAGAGTCTCCCGGGCGAACTTCTCGATCGCGAATATGGTATTCCTAACCTCGACGTCATCGAATTTATTCGCAAAAAAGGAGGCCTGCACGACAGTAATCCCAAGGCCTTTAGAGAAGCTTTCGCACAACGCTTTAACCATGAGCTTAATGCTCAACAGGCCTCTGACCTTGTTGATTATCTCAAACAAGTAGATCAATTCTCACCAGGTCTGTGGATGCAAGAGCGCGTGGTTGCCAATCTCGATCGTGCCGAGTTTGGAGGATTTAGTGCTGACTTTAAGGGTATGGGGGCCAAGAATTTACAACAGGTGGCCATCGATCTAGCTAAGAATCCCAACTCTCTAGATGAAACCCTAAGCACCTTGAGGAAGGGAGAAGCTGTGGTCACTGAGAGCTTTGATCAAAATAAGAATTGGTATCGAGATGTGGTGACCAAGACTTTAAAAGAAGATGGCATCAAGACCACAAATATGTGCTCTGGTGATGACTGTGTCAGTATCCCCGCCCAAGTCCTTCCCGATCTTACGAAGCAGAAAATTGTCAGGGCCTTGGCCAAACACGGCGCTCCCGATGGACAACGCCTCTCCTTTATTCCTCCGGGTATCCAGCCCGGACAGCGCACCCTCTTGGCCGTCCATGGAGAACTGATAGAAAAGCAAGTACGAAACCAACTAACTGGATTTGGAAGTGCACAACTTCCCCCCGATGTTTTAAAGAAGGTGGCCTTCGCCATTGATATGCCCAATGATGTAGGTAAAGGCGCCCCCAAACTTATGATCTCCACCGCTGCTGACTTTACACTTGAGCCTGCTCAGAAAGAGGCCATCACCAAGGCCTATGGCGATATAATGAAAAGAGTGAATAAAGATATTGCCCAAGAAACGGGAGTGGAAACACTCTATGATCCAGGTCAGCTTATTTGGGTGACTCAGTAAATCAAATGCTAAAAATCCATAAGATTACCTGATAATATCATGACAAATCCTCTCGGGATTATTAAGCTTTAAATAGTTTTTATTAGAGTAAAACCGACGGAGTAATCATGGAAAAGATTTACGAGTGGGGTCTGGATAAGAATCCGGCCAACTATGCACCACTGAGCCCACTGGACTTTATTCGCAGAAGTGCGCAAGTATATCCAAAGCACACCGCAGTTATTCACGGTGATATCAAAAGAGATTGGGCCACCACTTATGAGCGTTCTAAGAAGCTTGCTTCGGCCCTGATTAAACGTGGGATTGGCAAAGGAGATACCGTCTCCGCTATGCTTCCCAATGTCCCCGCCTTTGTTGAAGCACACTTTGGTGTTCCTATGACAGGTGCCGTTTTAAATTCTCTCAATATTCGCCTCGACGTAGAGAGTATCGCCTTTATCCTGCAACACGCAGAGGCCAAGGTGATTTTAGTTGATCCCGAATTTGCTGAGACCATCTCCCTTGCGGTTATGCGCATGGAAGATCGCCCGCTCATTATCGATGTCAATGATGTGCTCTATGAAGGAGAGACCAAGAATATCGGTGATATCGAATACGAAGAACTCCTCACCGAAGCAGATGACAACTATATTCCCCAGTGGCCAGAAGATGAGTGGGACTCCCTGGCGCTAAACTACACTTCGGGTACCACAGGAAATCCAAAAGGCGTCGTCTACTCCCACCGTGGGGCGCACCTCACGGCAATTTCTAATATCTTAGAATGGGATATGCCCAAACACCCGACCTACCTTTGGACCCTACCCATGTTCCACTGCAATGGCTGGACCTTTCCCTGGGTCATAGCGGCCCGAGCGGGAGTGAATGTCTGCTTGAGAAAAGTGGATCCCATTGAAATTTTCAAATTGATTCGTGAGCATAAGGTCTCCCACTATTGTGGAGCTCCCATTGTACACAATATGCTGATCAATACCCCCAAGGAACACCGTGCAGGAATTGATCATGAAGTGAAGGCCTTTGTGGCGGGAGCTGCCCCTCCTGCGGCGATGATTGAAGGGATGGAAGAGCTCGGCTTTGAGATTACTCACGTCTATGGATTGACCGAAGTTTATGGACCGGCCACCGTATGCGCCAAGAAAGAAGAGTGGAAAGATCTTCCCATCGCAGAGCGGGCCAAACTCAATGCTCGCCAAGGAGTCACCTACCACCTCCAAAATGATACCGATGTCATCGATCCTGAAACCATGAAAACAGTACCGCGCGATGGTGAGACCATTGGTGAAATTATGTACCGAGGGAATCTAACGATGAAGGGTTATTTAAAAAACCCTAAGGCCACCCAAGAGTCATTCAAAGATGGATGGTTTCACACTGGTGACTTGGCCGTGATCTTTCCCGATGGTTACATTAAAATTAAAGATCGCTCTAAGGATATTATCATCTCTGGTGGTGAGAATATTTCCAGTATTGAAGTGGAAGATGTCCTCTACCAGCACCCTGCCGTTATGTTGGCCGCCGTGGTGGCCAAGCCCGATGACAAGTGGGGCGAGACAGTATGTGCCTTTATTGAAAAGAAAGTGGGCCGCGAAGTGAGTGAAGAAGAAATCATCGCTCACTGCAAGAATCAACTTCCAGGATTTAAAGTGCCTAAGACAATTATTTTCCAAGAACTGCCCAAGACTGCGACAGGGAAAATTCAGAAATTTGAGCTGCGAAAGATTGTGAACTCTTCAGATGCAATTGATGTATAAAGGTATGTAAAATAGTGGGGGCCTTACTTAGGCCCCTTCCTCATCATCGACCTTGGCCAACATGGAGTCATTGAGAAGGTCCATAAGTTCGATAAAATTTCTGCTCTGCTGTTCATCAAAAATACCGCCAAAACGACAGCGCAATTTGTGATTTACTTCAAGGGCCCGGTCCTTCAGATTGCGGGCCTTACGGGTGAGGCTCACCACTTTCTTGCGCTTATCTTCACTGCTGCATTCCACCTCAAGCAATTTCTTGGCCACTAACTTTTTAAGGATTAAAGATAGGGATCCCCCATCAATTTTGGTGCGCTCAAGAATATCGAGAATAGTTACCCGATCTTTTTCCCATAGGGCCAACATAATCAGGTACTGAGGGTAAGTCAGGTCCATTTCCGCCAGAAGTGGGCGGTAAATGCGAGTCAAGAGGTTCGAGGCCACATAAACACGGTGGCATAATTGATTTTCTAAATACAGTGAAGATGGGTCTAATTCACTACATTTCATGGCTAATCCTAATATCTGAATAAACTTTATTTCATAGTATTGCTTATAATAATATTAAGGGACACAATGGAGCTTGTACACGACTAATCCCTAAACAAGGTGAGCACTATGGCAACGTCTAAACAAAATATTTATGAGTTTTCAGTAAAAGATAAGAACGATCAGGATGTGTCTCTTAGTGAATATAAGGGCAAGGTTTTGCTTATTGTAAACACGGCCAGTAAGTGTGGCTTCACCCCCCAATATGAAGGACTAGAGACCATTTATGAGAAGTATAAAGAACAAGGCTTTGAAGTACTCGCCTTTCCTTGCAATCAGTTTGGAAAGCAAGAGCCGGGTGATCAAAAAGAGATAGAAAGCTTTTGCTCTCTCAATTTTGGAACAAAGTTTCCCATCTTTAAAAAAGTAAATGTGAATGGTTCCAAGGCCACTGCCCTCTATGACTTTCTCAAAGAGCAAGCTCCAGGAGTACTGGGGACAAAAGCAATTAAATGGAATTTTACGAAATTTCTCGTGGATAAAGAGGGCAATGTTTTAAAACGATATGCGCCCCGAGATAGGCCCGAAGACCTAGCTCAGGATATTGAAAAACTTCTTAAGTAAGCTTAGTTGGACCAGTAAGTAACGGTTACTTCACCATCAGCAAAAGCGATGGCGTGAAGGAAGAACCCAGGTTCAAATTCAAAAGTTACTTCAAAAGCATCGTCAAATTGTGTACTTGGGGCCACTTCAGCAAGGAAAGCTCCAGTACATACCGCTTCTGTGTAGTATTGGTTTTGATCACACAGATGCTCTTCGTAAACGGCCTTGAAGATAACACTTTTGGCCTGTGTCGCATCAAAAGCGAAACTTGAAAGAGAAATAAGACTTAGAAGAGAAAGAACGATTAGCTTTTTCATATTTATACCTCGGAAATATTTTTTTGGCGTTGTATCATCAGCGCCATGAAGTGCAAATAACAAACCTTCACCTCTGTAAGGAATATGGACTTTCTCTGCAATTTTCCTGAGTTATCTCATACTTTAGCGCCGATGCCTCCACTAAGATGAGGGCATGAAGAACTTAGAATTATATCAAAAATACGACCGCCCCGGCCCTCGCTACACCAGCTACCCTGCTTACCCCCACTGGGAACAAACCCCCAGCGCTGAGCAGTGGCTGGCCCACCTGAAAGATGTGGACGACCTTGTTGTCGATCTCTATATCCACATCCCCTATTGCCAGTCCCTGTGTTTCTACTGTGGCTGTAATCGCAATATCTCCAAAAACCTCGATCTGGGAGATCTGTACACGGAGAACCTCTTAAAAGAGTGGGCCATGTACACCAAAGAGCTACCAGAGCTTAAGATTTCGTCCCTCCACTTTGGTGGGGGAACTCCTACCTTCTTAAAGACTGAGGCCTTCCAAAAAATCTTTCAGGCGATTAGACCCTACCAAGCACCGGGCTTTCATGGGGCGGTCGAAATTGATCCTCGGGTGACAACGAAGGAACAAATCGAATTCCTAAGTGACCAGGGCATCAAACGCTTCAGTCTTGGTATTCAAGACTTCAACCATGACGTGCAAAAAGTGATCAACCGCATACAACCAAAAGAGATGGTAGAGGATGTGTTGAAGCTTTTAAAAGATTATGGTGGCGAAAGTATTAACTTTGATTTGATCTATGGACTGCCCAAGCAAACTGAAGATACGCTTAGAGAAACTATGGCCATTGTAAAAGAGCTGCGTCCCGATACCATTGCACTCTATAGCTATGCCCATGTGCCTTGGAAAGCTCCAGCGCAAAAGGCCCTGGAAAAACATGGCATCAGTGAAGGTGAAGAGAAGCGCGCCCTCTATAACTTAAGTAAAAGCTTACTTGATGAAGTGGGCTACAAAGAACTAGGTCTCGATCACTTTAGTCTAGAAAGTGACAAGCTCTACCGTGCCTATAAAGCGGGAACGATGAAGCGCTCGTTTATGGGCTATACTACCGCAGCATCGGAATTCCTCCTCGGCCTTGGGGTCAGCGCCATTAGCTCAACTCCCTTCGGTCATATTCAAAATGAAAAAGAGATTGCCGATTATGAGCAGCGTATTGGTCAGGGCGAACTCCCCTATTTCTATGGCCATATTCAAAATGATCTCGATCGCCACACTTCACAATCGATTCACGATCTGATGTGCGGCAAGACAACCCACCTGGGAAATTTGTTGAAGTCCTCTTCAGATATTCAGAAGCACAAAATAGTGGAAGAATTGAAGGCCATGGCCTTGGATGACTTAATTCGCTTTGAAGATGAAAAAGTGGAAGTCACCACCATAGGCCTTCCGTTCTTAAGAAATATTTCGATGGCCCTCGATTACCGACTCAAAGATACTCATCGCTTTAGTCGCACAGTTTAAGACGATTGCGGAAGATCGCATTGCTTAGAGAAGATACAGACGGGACAAAAATTCGTGGCCGCTGCCGCAAGAGGAAGCACCCCAAGGTAGAACCAGTTGTTGCCGGTATAGACTCCTGCACCGATCAGCGCCACGCCTAAGACAGCTCTAAAGATTCGACAATTTCTTCTCCATTTATTGTAATTAAAGGCCATGATTTCCTCCTTTTAGGACTATCGCCTCTTTTAAGTTTACTCCGATTTCGATATGGTAAAATGATCTGTATCAAACCAAGAGGAAAATTAAAGTGGCGAAGTATGAGGAATTTGGTGATTTGAGCCTAGAGGATAGAGTTCTTATGAACCTCTCCTACCTGTCTCCCATGCGCTTTGAAGAGATTATTCTCGACTTTGATTCCGACTTCCTTGCGACCCATCCCGAATTCGATCGCGAGACCTTGATGAAGATCCTCGATCAGCTGGTAAAGCAGAAGAAAGTAAAATTGATCAAAGGTAGTAAAAACAATAATAAAAATAAAAACAAAAACAAAAACGAAGACTACCAATGGCAAAGGATCTACCCCCGCAAGCGATCCCTATGGGATTGGTTACCATGGAGAAAGAAATGAGTTCAAAAGGCGACATTGTTTGGAGTTCTGAAGATGGTGACTTGAGAAAGAAGGCAAAGAGTAAAGGCGGCGATGCCACTCCCGTAGACCCCAGCTCTGTCACCCTATCCCTACGTCGCCTCACTTCCGGCAAAGGGCGTACAATCATTGAGATCACAAATCTTCCCCATAATAAAGGCTGGTGTAAGAAGCTCGCCAAAGGCCTTAAGCAGAAATTGGCCGTAGGTGGGGCCTACAAAAATGACCTTATTGAAGTCCATGGCGAAAAAATGGATCAAGTAAAGTCTTATCTCGAAGCTGAGGGTCTCAAATTTAAACAAATCGGTGGATAATCCAGACCTTTCGAGTATATAATGCCCATCAGTTTTAATGTTATGCAAAAAGATTAAGGAGTTAATATGCACCCATGGCATGATGTATCATTCGGCAATGACGCACCCAATGTAGTTGTTTCACTTATCGAAGTTCCTAAGGGATCTAAGATTAAATACGAGCTTGATAAGCCGTCTGGACTTCTTATTGTTGACCGTATCCTTCACTCGGCCGTACACTACCCAGCAAACTACGGATTTATTCCACAAACATATTGTGACGACAAAGATCCTCTCGACATTCTTGTTATTGGCCAGGAAACTTTTGTTCCCGGTGTTCTTCTCAATGCAAAACCCATCGGTGTTATGAAAATGATCGATGGTGGTGAAGAAGATGATAAAATCATCGCCGTTCACGCTGATGATCCTGAGTACGCTCACTTCAATGATATCTCTGAGCTTCCTCCTCACAGAATGAAGGAAATCAGAAGCTTCTTTGAAGACTACAAGAAAAATGAAAACAAAGAAGTTCAAGTAAATGAATTCTTTGGCGCCGATGAGGCCAAGAAAATTGTAGAAGCTTCGATCAAGCTCTACAAAGAAAACTTCCAACACTAAGACCACTAACTCTCCCTTTTTCCGTCATAAAAGGCAGAAAAAGGGAGAGCTTTTCCGCCTTCGCTTCTCTTTGTTTATTTAATGCTACAATCAATGTGAAAATTAAATGAGAGAGAAATCTTGAAATATTTAATCCCAGTCTTATTCACTTTGATCAGCTTCCCTCTTGCGGCAGCTCCTATGAGTCATCAAACCAGCGATGATAGTCAGGGCCTAGTGTGCAAGGGCGGTGATAGCTTTCCCCTTGAAAGTGGCGATGTCCTCAGTGACTATCTAAAGATGCTCTACGTGAAATTTACGGGAGAAAAGAGTAAGGATGCAAAGGGCAATGAGTTGGTCTTTATGGCCTCAAAAATAAGCATCAATGGGGATCATCTCGAGTTTGAAAATCCGTCCCTCAATGGCTCCCCCCTTCACGCCGAACAAATATACTGTGCCGCTAAGAAGAAAAACCTATTTGGTAGAGAAGTTTGTCAAAATGCCCTGCGAGGCACCCATATTGAATTTTGTAAGAAGCTCGGTTTGGAATCTCCATCTGAAGATCACGCCCAATATACCTATGCGATGAAAAAAAATATCAAGTACTACTCTCTCGATGAAGAGGGAAATCTTCATCGCAATTACACCAGTAGCTTAACGGGAAAACCTTATTATCGCACCCTCTACCGTTACCAGTGTAAAATCCCTAAATAAGATCCTGGGGAAAATCTTCCAAGAAATCGAGTCCTTGGTCACTTACTCTAAAGGCGACACTGGAGCCTGATTTCTTATGGCGAAAGATCTTGTAACTCTTTGACTTCACCTTAAGATTGAGCACTTGATAGTCGCGAATATCAATTTGCCCATCAACGAGCTTCTCATCTTCAAGGGAAGTTTCTGCAAAACCTAGATCTTCACTAAGCGCGGCCACTTCGGCCAGCTTTAAATAGAGATCGAGATAATCGACTTTTCCCATTTCTGGTCTGCCCACTGCTTCGGCAAGTGAAGGTTGTGAATCTTTGTCCACCTCAGCTAAATGGCCCTCCTCACCTTCTGCAACAGGAGCTGCTTGTGAAGCCGGAT